>JAHEOG010000076.1 GCA_018609925.1 Gammaproteobacteria bacterium | reverse complement strand
GGCCAGTCTGCGCCCACTCCAGGCGCGGTTGTACTCCCTGGCCTCCAGCCCTACCGCCAACCCCGACGAGGCCCACCTCACCATCGGGATCCTGCGCTACGATAGCCGGGGGCGGACCCGATATGGGGTGGCTTCCAACTGGCTCGCCGAGACGGTGGAGGAGGGCGACGTCCTGCCGGTTTACGTCCAGCGCAACCCCAACTTCCGACTTCCGGAGGATCCCTCCGTGCCGATCATCATGGTCGGACCCGGCACCGGCATCGCCCCCTTCCGGGCCTTCCTGGAGGAGCGCGAGGAGCAGGAGGCCGAGGGGGCCAACTGGCTGTTCTTCGGGGAGCAGCACTTCCGTACCGATTTCCTCTACCAGGTGGACTGGCAGCGCTGGTGGAAGGAAGGGCTGCTCACCCGGATCGATCTGGCCTTCTCCCGCGACCAGGAAGAGAAGATCTACGTCCAGCACCGGCTCTTTGAGCGTTCCCGGGAGATCTACGAGTGGCTGGAGGAGGGGGCCTATTTCTACGTCTGCGGCGATGCCGAGCAGATGGCTCCCGCCGTGCACGAGGCCTTGGAGACCATTGTGCAGCAGGAGGGCGGCCTTTCCGCTGACGGCACCGCCAGCTACCTCAAGGAGCTTCAGCGCGAGAAGCGCTACCAAAGGGACGTCTACTAGCCATGGCTGACAAGAACCGCACCGTTGCCGCCTCGCTGGATCAGCTCCACGAGAACGAGCGGATCAAGTCCGACAGCGACTACCTCCGGGGTCGCATCAAGGAGAGCCTCCTCGAGCCCATCACCGGCGCCCTGCTGGGCAACGACCACCAGCTCACCAAGTTCCACGGGATCTACCAGCAGGATGATCGGGACCTGCGGGACGAGCGGCGCAAGCAGAAGCTGGAGCCGGCTCACCAGTTCATGGTCCGGCTGCGCCTGCCCGGCGGGGTCCTCTCCCCGGATCAGTGGCTGACCCTGGACGATCTGGCCCGGACCCATGCCAACGGCACCCTGCGCCTCACCACCCGTCAGACATTCCAGTTCCACGGGGTCCTGAAGCGCAACCTCAAGGCCACCATCCAGGGCATCAACGCCGCGCTGCTGGACACCATCGCCGCCTGCGGCGACAACAACCGCAACACCCTCTGCACCAACAACCCCGAGCAGTCGTGGCTGCATTCCGAGGTCTACGAGTACGCCAAGGCCATCAGCGCCCACCTGATGCCCAAAAGCCGGGCCTACCACGAGATCTGGCTGGACGAGGAGCGGGTCGCCGCTGGCCCCGAAGAGGGGCAGCAGGAGCCCCTCTACGGGGCCACCTACCTGCCCCGCAAGTTCAAGGTCGCCATCGCTGTTCCGCCCAGCAACGATGTCGATCTCTACGCCAACGATCTCGGGTTCATTGCCATCACCGGCGACGACGGCCAGCTGGTAGGCTTCAATGTGGCTGTCGGCGGCGGTATGGGCATGACCGCCGGTGAGCCCCAGACCTATCCCCGACTATCCGACGTCGTGGGATTTTGCACACCGGACCAGGCCATCGACGTGGCCGAGAAGGTCCTGGCGGTGCAGCGGGATTGGGGCGACCGGGTGGACCGCAAGCACGCCCGGCTCAAGTACACCATCGACGACCACGGGTTGGACGCCTTCCGGGCCGAGGTGGAGCGCCGGCTCGGCTACGGCCTGGAGGAAGCCCGGCCCTTTGAGTTTACCGACAACGGCGATCGTTTCGGCTGGGTCCAGGGTGTCGACGGGCTGTGGTACTACACCCAGTTCGTGGAGAACGGGCGCATCCAGGATACCGACGGGCACAGCCTGATGAGCGGCATGCGGGAGATCGCCCGGATCCACGACGGCGACATCCGGATCACCGCCAACCAGAACCTGATCCTGGGCCAGGTCTCGGAGGAGAATCGACCCCGCATCCAGGAGCTGCTGGATCAGTACGGCCTGACCGGGATCCAGGAGAGCGGGCCCACGCGCCGGGCCTCCATGGCTTGCGTGGCCTTCCCTACGTGCCCCCTTGCCATGGCGGAAAGCGAGCGCAGCCTCCCCGGGCTGCTTACCCGGATCGAGGGCCTGATGGCCGATGCCGGCATCGCGGAGGCCGGGATCATCGTCCGTATGAGCGGCTGCCCCAACGGCTGCTCCCGCCCCTACCTGGGGGAGATCGGCTTCGTGGGCCGGGCGGTGGGTCGCTACGATCTCTACCTCGGCGCCGGTTACGCCGGGCAGCGCCTCAACAAGCTCTACCGCGAGAACATCACCGAGGACCGCATCCTGGAGGAGCTGGATCCCGTCCTTCGGCATTACGCCAATGAGCGCGAGGAAGGCGAGCCCTTCGGGGACTTCGCCGTTCGGCAGGGCTATGTGGCCGAGGTCCAGGAGGGCCGGCACTTCCACGATTGACCACCGTGACCCGAAGGGGAGGCCCTCTTGCCGGAAGAACGGCAGGTCGATGCCCGTGGCCTGAGCTGCCCCGAGCCCCTCGAGGCCCTCATCCGTACCATCCGGGAGGCCGAGCCCGGGGAGGCGGTGGAGCTGCTGAGCACCGATCCCAGCACGGAGATGGATGTCCGGACCTGGCTGGAGAAGACCGGCCACGAGCTGGAAGAGGTCTCGCAGCGGGAGGACGCCGATCTCTTCCGGGTCCGCAAGCGGCGGCGCCTCCGAGGTTGAGGACTGCTCCCGGGGCACCTCGCCACATGGATGGCTATCCGCGTTATCCCCGGTGATGGGCTCGAGTACCGCACCCTCTCGATGGGGTGAGGTCGCCGGCTCGCCGGGTCCCCTAGCTGCCTCTCGCTTTCCCCGGTTCCCTCGACTCTGGAGAGCCCTGGAGGGGTCCTTCACCCCCTCCGTCAGGCTTGGCTCATATCCGGATCGATTCACGATGCGGCTGCCGGGAGTAATTGCCTCCAGGGATCGGTCCAAGCCCATTCGATGGGTATTTGGATCCCCAGGCCCCGAAGGCCTTGCCATTGGCCGCCCGGGGTGGAGCCCCCGAAAACCAACCAAGAAGGGACGACATGACGGGATCGCAGCGAAAGCGCCTTCGGATATTCGCGGCTGCACTAGCCTTTTTGCTGATTGGTGGCCTGCCTCTTGGCCCAAGCTCGGCCGCCGAGGCCGAATCGCCAAGGCCGCCGGGCTTTACCGAAATCATCGAGTCTCAGCAGGACGCGGTGGTCAATATCAGCACTACCCGGAAGATCGAAGGGTCCGGTCCAGAGCTCCCGGAGCGCTTCGAGGGCACTCCCCTGGAGCCGTTCTTTCGGCGATTCTTCGGCGGGCCGGAGGGCCAGGAGGGGCGCAAGGTCCACTCCCTCGGCTCCGGCTTCTTTGTCTCTTCGGAGGGCCATATCGTAACCAACGCCCACGTCATCAAGGACGCCGCCGAGATCGTGGTCCAGCTCAAGGACCGGCGTCAGCTCGAGGCCGAGGTCCTGGGCAAGGACATGGCCACCGACCTGGCCGTGCTCAAGGTGGATGCCGAGGATCTGCCCACGGTGGAGTGGGCCTCGGGGGACGATCTTCGGGTCGGGGAGTGGGTGCTCGCAATGGGAGCGCCCTTCGGCTTCGAGAACAGCGCCACCGCCGGCATTGTTAGCGCCAAGGGCCGCAGCATCCAGGGCAAGGTGGGCAGCTACGTACCCTTCCTGCAGACCGACGTCGCCATCAACCCCGGGAGCTCGGGGGGACCGCTGTTCAACCTCGATGGCGAGGTGGTGGGGGTCAATGCCCAGATCTATTCCCGCTCCGGGGGCTACATGGGCCTATCCTTTGCCATTCCCGCTCAGGTGGCCCAGGACGCGGTGGCCCAGATCAAGGAGTCCGGGGACGTCGAGCACGGTTACCTGGGTGTTGCACTACAGGACATTGACCGGGACCTGGCCGACTCCCTGGGCATGGACAAGCCCCAGGGCGGCCTGGTGGCCCAGGTCAAGCCAAACTCGCCCGCGGCCAAGGCCGGCATCCAGACCGGTGACGTCATCTTGGAGGTCAATGGCGAGCCGGTGAGCGAGGCGGGGGAGGTCCCCCATGAGATTGGCTCCTACCGACCGGGCGATGACATCTCTTTCACCCTCCTGCGGGAAGGTGAACGGCTCCAGAAGTCGGTGACGCTGGCTTCGCTGGCCGAGGCCCGGGGTCGGACCGATACCCAGGAAGCCGAGCCACAGTCCGCCCTGGGTATGGAACTGGCGCCGGTCCCCGAGGAGCTACGCCAGCGCAGGCCATTGCCCGAATCCGGGGGCGCCCTGGTCAAGGGTCTGTCCAAGGGTCCGGCTCAAAACGCGGGCATCCGGCCCGGCGACATCCTCCTGAAGCTGGGTGGGAAATCCGTGTCGGGTCCCGGTGATGTTACTCGGATCCTGGAAGAGACGAGCTCAGGTAGCCGCATCCCCGTGTTGGTCCAGCGCCAGGACCAGGCGCTTTACCTGGCCCTGCGCATCCCCTGATCCCCGTCCTTCTGGGAAGGCCCAGGATGAAACCGGCCCTGCCCCCTTGGGGCAGGGCCTTGTGCTGTTTGCGGGGCTATTGCCCGGCGCCGATCTTGGCACCAGAGCGGGACTATTCCTCCCTTTACTGAGGATCAGGGTGTCTCCTTCACAAAGACCATGCACCAGCCGGACGGGGAGATCTCCCCTTTTACCCGCTCGCAGCGCTTGTCCCCCAGCCAGTACCGACATTCGGCGCAGACCTGGCCGAAATTGGGGCTGTCCCGATAGGCTACAGCGCTCTTCTCCAGCTTGCGTCCCGGCTTCGGGGGGAGCAGGGCATTGGCGCCACCGGACGCGGCGAAAATCCCCAAACCCTGGGCCAGGGTCCGAAGGAACCATCGGCGTCCCCTGTAATCCCCTTCCTCACTCATGGCGTCCCCTCCGTTTTGGGCTTGGGCTCCCGGTTAGCCCCCGGCTCAGAGCCCCCTGACTGGTCGGGGGGCGGTTCCATCCCTGCTTTTCGCGAGCGGTCCCCTTCGGAGTCCTTTCGGTATTTCGGACTGGTCAGGGTCTTCAGGAAGGCCACTAGGTCCTTCTTCTGCTGCTCGCTCAGGTTCAAGGGCTTCAACCGACGGTCCAGGTAGGGGTTATCGTTGCCGCCCTGGTTGTAGAACTCCACCACCTCCATCAGGGTCTCCTGGCTCCCGTCGTGCATGTAGGGCCCGGTCGCCGAGACGTTGCGCAAGGTGGGGGTCTTGAAGGCGCCGATGTCCTCCTCATCCAGCGTGACCGTGAACCGGCCCAGCTCGGAAACCTGGCGATCGGTGAGGATGGTTTCCCCCGCCTCGGGGGTCCTTGTCCCGTCCTTCATCTGCCGGTACTTCCGGGCCAGCTCCTTGGCTTGGCCGCGGATCCGGTCAAAGCCGACGCCGAGGTTGTGGTAGCGGTTGTCCGTGAATGTGGCTTCCCCCATCCCCATGGTGTGGCAATTTGTACACCCGGCTTGGCTGAAGAACAGGGTGAATCCCCGCTCGGCGGAAGACGGATAGTCGGCGTAGCCCCGGTTCGACCACCAGCGATCGAAGGGCGAGCTCCCGGTTACCAGTGTCCGCTCAAAGGTCGCGATGGCCTTGGTTACATGCTCCATGGAGATCGGCTCGGGCTCGGTGTCGAAGACCTCTCGGAATCGATCCCGGTAATCGGGGTCCTGGCGCACGACCTCCAGAACGCGGTCATGGCTTTCTAGCCCGTGCTCGATCGGATTGACCAGCGGGTCCAGGGCCTGCCCCTCCAGCCGGTCGCGCCGGCCGTCCCAGAAGTACTCGTCGTAGTAGGCCGCGTTCAGGATGGTGGGTGCGTTGCGCGTGCCTTTCTGGCCGTCCACCCCGTTTGCCACCGGCTGACCGTCGGTGAAGGCGTCCCCGGGGAGGTGACAGGTGGCGCAGGCCACCGTCCCGTCCCGGCTAAAGCGACGATCCTTGAACAGCTTCTCCCCGAGGTCGGCCTTGGCCTCGGTGACGGGGTTGTCTTCGGGCACCGGTACCGGGGGTAGGCCCATCGGGGGATCCTCGGGGTCGAACGATTCGCCCCACGCCGGTTGCCCTCCGAGGCAAAGGGCCAAAACAGCAATCGCCGCCCCCCGCAGCCTGGGGCTCTGGTAACTGGCCCCAAAGGCATGCTCCATTTCCGTGTCATGTCCCGAAGGGTGTTTTTGATGCGAAAGTCCGGACCCCTTAGCTCGTGTTCTCATGGTTTTTGGAATAGTCGATGATGGACAGGAAACGGATCGGTACCCGGATCAGGGTCTCGGGTCCGTGCATGATCTCGCCGTCGAAGGTCAGGGCATCCCCGGGCTCCAGCCTGTAGAGGAATTGTCCGTGGCAGTACTCGATCTCGCCCTCGATCATGTAGAGGAACTCCGTGCCTGGATGCTTGAAGCGGGGGAACACTTCGCTCGCGTCGTCCATGCTGATGAGGAAGGCCTCAAAGCGCTGCCGGGGTCCTCGCTCGTAGGACAGGAGGTGATAGGAATGGCCCTTGCGCGTACCCTGGCGCACCACCTCCAGCCCTTGGCCGTGCTTCACGTGCAGGGCACCGCCTTCCGGGGTCTCGTATTCCTGGAAGATCTCTGACAGGGTTAGGCCCAGTGTCCGGCTGATCCGGGACAGGCTGTCCAGGCTGGGGGAGGTTTGCCCGTTCTCGATCCGGCTCAAAAGGGCGCTGCTGATCCCCGCCGAACGGGCCACCTCCTCCAGGTTCAGGCCGTGCGCCTTGCGCCGGGCGCGCAGGGTGTGACCGATGTACTCGTCCAGGCGGTCGGTGTCCTCCCGCGGCCGACGCTCCGCCTCCGCCTGGTTCTCCCCGACCGGTCCTTTCTTGTAGCCCTCTTGGCCCATTGGCTGTCCCCAAATCCGTTTGGCTCGAACGCCTTGTCCCACGGGGGAGCACCGGGCTCCTAGCGGGCTCCTTTACCCGGAGTAACCCAAGGGGTGTTGACGACCCTTTGCGTCTACTCCAATGATGAAGTAATAATGAAAAAAAATTGCACGCTATGCAATAAGGGTCCTGGCAGGGTGCCGCCCTCCCGGCCCTACAAGCGCTCGCGGCCCAAAAAGGGGGCGGGTATGAAGGAATCCGGAACCATTCTCATCGAGCCGGGATCTTTGGCCCTACCCGAGGGCATCGCTACTCCGGAGGAGGCCCAGGCCTTCCTTCGTAGCCATGGTGTCCGCAATGTGCTTGCCCAGTTCGTGGACATCCATGGGGCCCCCAAGACCAAGGCGGTTCCCGTCCCCCACCTTCCCGAGCTCCTATCCGAAGGGGCGGGCTTTGCGGGCTTTGCCACCTGGGGGCTGGGGATGGGACCAGAGGACCCGGACTTTGAGGCGGTGGGTGAGCTGTCCACCCTGGCTCTTTTACCCTGGCAGCCCGGTTACGCCAGCATCATCTGTTCGGGCCACGTACGGGGGGCCCCTTGGCCCTTCGATACTCGCAACATCCTGAAGGGGCAGATCCAGCGCCTCCAGGAACGGGGCCTGACCCTGAACACCGGCATCGAGCCGGAGTTTATGCTCCTTCGGCGGGACGACGACGGGGAGTTGGCCCCAGCCGACCCGACCGATTGCCTGCGCAAGCCCTGCTACGACTACAAGCTGCTGAGCCGCAGCCGGGAATTCCTGGACCGACTCATGGGCTCCCTCCAGGCCATCGGGGTCGACGTCCTGCGCGCGGATCACGAGGACGCCAATGGCCAATTCGAGGTAAACACGGCGTTCTCCGACGCCCTGGAAAGCGCCGACCGGATGATCCTCATCCGCATGGCGGTCACCGAGATCGCCCACGAGATGGGCGGAATCGGCACCTTCATGCCCAAGCCGATTGCCGGTCGCACGGGCAATGGGCTCCATCTCCATATGTCGCTGAGCGACTCCGAGGGGCGCAATCTCTTCCCGGACCCCGAGGACAAGCGCGGGCTGGACCTATCCCCCATGGCCTACCACTTCATCGGTGGCCTTATGGCCCACGCCGAGGCCTTGTGCGCCTTCCTTGCCCCCACGGTGAATTCCTACAAGCGCCTGGCCTGTTCGTGGTCCCGGTCGGGGGCCGCTTGGGCTCCGCCGTTTACCGCCTTCGGGGGCGAGAATCGATCGGCGATGCT
>JAHEOG010000075.1 GCA_018609925.1 Gammaproteobacteria bacterium | reverse complement strand
GCGGCAGAGGTTCTCCAGCTCGCGCACGTTGCCCGGCCAGGATGCCTCCAGCAGGAGCTCCAGGGTCTGCTGGTCGAGCTGCTTGGAAGGCAAGCCCAGCTCGTCCGCCACCTCCTTCAGGAAGTGGCTGGCGAGCTGGGGGATGTCCTCCCGGCGCTCGCGCAGGGCGGGCAGGGGGAGGGGCACTACGTTTAGCCGGTGGAAGAGGTCCTCGCGGAAGGCCCCCTGCTCGATCAGCCGGGGCAGATCCTGGTGGGTGGCGGCGATGATCCGGACATCGGTGTGCAGGAGCTGACGTCCGCCGACCCGCTGGTACTCGCCCTCGGCGATGACCCGCAGCAGGCGGGTCTGCAGGTCGGCCGGCATGTCGCCGATCTCGTCCAGGAAGAGTGTCCCCCCTTCCGCCTCCTCGAAGCGCCCGATGCGGCGCTCCACCGCCCCGGTGAAGGCGCCGCGCTCGTGGCCGAAAAGCTCGGACTCCAGGAGCTCGGCGGGCACCGCCGCGGTGTTCAGAGCGACGAAGGGCTGCTGTGCTCGCGGGCTGTGCCGGTGCAGGGCGCGGGCCACCAGCTCCTTGCCGGTGCCGGACTCCCCGGTGATCAGGACATTGGTCTGGGAATTGGAAAGGCGGCCGATGACCCGGAAGACCCCCTGCATGGACGGGGCCTCCCCCAGAATCTCGGGACGCTCGGCGGGGGCCTCGGGAACGGCCCCGCGAGTCTCGGTCTCGCGGTTCATGGCGTGGCGAGCCAGGGAAACGGCCTCGCTGACGTCGAAGGGCTTGGGCAGGTACTCGAAGGCCCCTTCCTCGAAGGCGGCCACCGCGGCGTCCATGTCGCTGTAAGCGGTGGTCAGGATGACGGGCAGTCCCGGATGGTGCTCCCGGATCCGGCGCAGCACGGCGAAGCCATCCTCTCCCGGCATCCGGACATCGGTGATAATGAGGTCCGGCTCCTCCTCGCCTAGGGCCGAGCGAAGGGGCTCTGCCGACTCGAAAGTGCGCACGGCCATGCCGGCCTCGGCCAGGGCCCGCTCCAGGACCCAGCGGATGGATTTGTCGTCATCGATGACCCAGACGCTCGGCTTCATGGCTCCTCGCTATCGATTCGTGGGGGGTCGGTGGGATCTGCCAGGGGCAGGATCACCTGGAAGACCGTGGCGCCCCGCTCGCTATGCAGATCGATCACACCCCCGTGGTGGGTAACGAGGTCCTGAGCGATGGCCAGGCCCAGCCCGCGGCCCTCGGCCCGGCTGGTGACCAGGGGGTAGAAGATCTGGCTGCGCTCTTCCTCCGGGATGCCCGGTCCGTTATCGGCCACCTCCACCCGCAGCGCCAGGCGGTGCAGCTCGCCATCGATGGTGAAGTTGCGCTCGACCCGGGTGCGCAGAGCAACGCGGCCATCGGGCTGCTCCGCGACCGCCTGGATGGCGTTGCGTGCCAGGTTCAAGAAGACCTGCACGAGCTGATCGAAGTCGGCGACCACCTCGGGCAGGCTCGGGTCGTAGTCGCTTTGGATGGCCACCGACTCGGGGGCCTCGGCCTGGACCAGTCGGCGCACGCGCTCCAGGGCGGCGTGGATGTTCACGGGACCGTGGCTGCGGTCCCCCTGGGGCGCCTGTAACTGGTCCAGGAGCTTGAGAAGGCGGTCCACCTCCCGGTCGATGACCTCGGTGTACTCGGCAAGATCGGGGTCATCCAGATGCCGGGCCAAGAGCTGGGTAGCGCCACGCAGGCCCCCCAGCGGATTCTTGACCTCGTGGGCCAGGCCGCGGATCACCCGGCGAACGGCGCGCTGCTCCTCGATGCGGCGCCCCTCCTGGGCGATGCGGGAGCGCCGGTCGGTGAGCGTGGCCTCGGCCAGCAGGCCCAGGTTGCCGTCCTCCACAGGCAGCGGCGAAAGGGTCACGTCCACGAGCCGATCCGGGGCACCGGGTCGCTGCAGCCAGGTCTCGCGCTCGCTCACCATGCGGGGCCACTGCAGAACCTCCTCCGCCCGTTGCACCAACTCGGTGCGTCCGGGGAAGAGGTCCGCCAGCCGGAGCCTCTGCCCTTGCCGCAGACCCAGTGCGAATAGCTCCTCGGCGGCCGGGTTCATCCAGACCAGGCGCAGGGAGGGGTCGAAGGCCGCTACGGCGGTGGCCAAGGATTCCACGATCTGGTCCGATCCTGGATGGAAGGGGGCATCGCCCAACGAAGATCCTCCCGCTAGAAGCCCGAAAGGTTAACGGCCTCCCCGGGAAACGGGGAGGCCCTTACCTGGGACTCGGTACTCCGTGCGTCCCGGAACCGGAGAGGCTCCGGCCTAGACGCTGTAGTAGAGGGCGAACTCCACCGGATGGGTGGTCACCCGGACCTGATCCACCTCCTCCTGGCGCAGCTCCAGGTAGCCGTCGATGGCGTCGTCGGTGAAGACCCCGCCCTTGGTCAGGAACTCCCGGTCCTTGTCCAGGGCATCCAGGGCCTCCTCGAAGCTGGCGGCCACGTGGGGGACCCCCTCCAGCTCCTCCGGCGGCAGGTCGTAGAGGTTCTTGTCCAGGGCCTCTCCGGGATCGATCTTGTTCTCGATGCCGTCGATTCCCGCCATGACCATGGCCGCGAAGGCCAGATAGGGATTGGCGGTGGGGTCGGGGAAGCGCACCTCGATCCGCCTGGCCTTGGGAGAGGGCACCGCCGGGATGCGGATGCTGGCCGAGCGGTTGCGGTTGGAGTAGGCCAGCAGGACCGGGGCCTCGAAGCCGGGGACCAGGCGCTTGTAGCTGTTGGTGGAGGCGTTGGTGAAGGCGTTCAAGGCCTTGGCGTGGCGCATGATGCCGCCGATGTAATACAGCGCCTCCTGCGACAGCCCGCTGTAGCCATCGCCGGCCATGATGTTGTTGCCGTCCTTCCACAGCGACTGGTGGACGTGCATGCCGGTGCCGTTGTCCCCCACCAGCGGCTTGGGCATGAACGTGGCCGTCTTGCCGTAGGCGTGGGCGAGGTTGTGGACCACGTACTTGAATTGCTGGAGCTGATCGGCCTGCAGGAGACAGGTCTCGAACCGGAAGTCCACCTCGTTCTGGTTGGCGGTGGCCACCTCGTGGTGGTGGGTCTCCGGGGTGATCCCGATCTCCTCGAGGGTGGCCGCCATGGCGGAGCGGATGTCCTGGCTGGAGTCCACGGGGGGCACCGGGAAGTAGCCGCCCTTGACCGCGGGGCGATGGCCCCAGTTGCCGCCCTCGAAGTCGGCGCCCGAGTTCCAGACCCCCTCCATCGAGTCGATCTCGTAGCCGCACTTCTCCATCTTGACGTCCCACTTGACCGAGTCGAACAGGAAGAACTCGGGCTCGGGGCCGAAATAGGCGGTGTCACCGATGCCGCTGGCCTGCAGATAGGTCTCGGCCCGCTTGGCGATGGAGCGGGGATCGCGGTTGTAGCCCTCCATGGTGTCCGGCTCGGCGACGTCGCAGGTCAGCACGATGGTCGGCTGCTCGTAGAAGGGATCGATGAAGGCCGTGTCCGGATCGGGGACCAGGAGCATGTCCGACTCGTGGATCTCCTTCCAGCCGTCGATGGAGGATCCATCGAAGCCGATGCCCTCCTCGAAGGTATCCTGGTCAAGGGCCGAGGCCGGAAAGCTCACGTGCTGCCACTTGCCCCGCGGATCGGTGAAGCGCATGTCGACGAAGCGGGCGTTGTGCTCTTTAAGCATCTCGAAGACGTGGTCGGTGGACTTGGCCATGGTGGCTCTCCTTAGGGGGAAAGGGTGGGTTGTAGGCGCTTGTCTCGATTCCGTGGAAGGGGATGCAGGGTGCGTGCCAAGCGCCAACGCCCAAGTTTGGGGCCCGTTGCGGGGGCGAGTGCACCTTTCTGGAGCAGTGGGACCCCATTTTGCACCAAATAGGTGCATTGGGACAGCCCGAGCAACGGCGGAACAAAAACAGCCCGGCCGCGACGGCCGGGCTGGGAGCCGGGGAGGGGAAAGCAGGGGCTAGGCCCTTAAGCCCATCATCTGCTCGATAATGGGGGTCAAGATGAGCTCCATGGCAAGGCGCATCTTGGGCCCGGGAACCACCAGGGTGGTAGGCCGGGACATGAACGATCCCGGAATCATGGACATGAGCCAAGGCCAATCCTGGTCCCGGTAGGCATTGAAGTGGATAACCACCATGGATTCGTCCGGTGTGGGGATGTCCCGGGCGACGAAGGGATTGGAGGTGTCCACCAGGGGCACCCGCTGGAAGTTGATGTGGGTGCGGGAGAACTGCGGCGTGATGTAGTGCACGTAGTCGGGCATCCGCCGCAGGATGGTATGGGTTACCTGCTCTTCCTTGTACCCGCGCTCCTGGCAGTCCCGGCTGATCTTCTGGATCCACTCCAGGTTCACCGCCGGGACGACACCCACCAGGAGATCGACCCACTTGGCCACGTCCACCCCCTGCTCGGCGTCGGCGACCCCTCCGTGGAGGCCCTCGTAGAAGAGCAGGCCGGAGGGGGGCAGATCCTCCCACGGGGTGAACTGGCCGGGTCCCTTGTCGGTACCCAGGCGCTCGTTATGCTCCTGGGCCTCTTCCTCGGAATGGATGTAGAAGCGCCGCTGGCCGGTGCCGGTCTCGCCGTAGGTCTTGAACAGCTCCTCGAGCTTGGCGAAGTGGTTGGCCTCGGGGCCGAAGTGGCTGAAGTTCTTGCCACGCTCCTCGGCCTCGGCCATCTTCTGCTTCATCTCCTGGCGCTCGTAGGCGTGGAAGCTGTCGCCTTCGATGACGGCGGGGGTAATGGCCTCCCGGCGAAAGATGTCGTTGAAGGCGTTCTTGACGGTGGTGGTACCGGCGCCGGAGGAGCCGGTCACCGCCACGATCGGGTATTTTTGGGACATCCCTCATCTCCCCAGGTTGAGCGTTGTCGTCGCACCGCCCTTGGCCAGAGGACGGGGCGGGCTGGCGGGGTGCCGGATCCTGCCTGGCGGGAGCCGGCGGCGCTGGACGAATGGGGAACCGGCGATGGTAACAAGCGGCGCCCGCCGGTGGGTAGGGCGCCGGCTCAGTCCCCCAGGATCACCCCAATCTTGCGGGCGCTGTCCACCAGCGGGTGATCGAGGGGGACCGGGCGGAAGCCGCCCACCACCTGGTCCAGAGGGATGGGCTCGATGGTCTCCCGCTGCAGGGCCACCAGGCAGTCCGATTTGCCCTGGGCGAGGGCGTCCACCGCCGCCACCCCGTACTGGGTCGCCAGAATCCGGTCGTGGGGGACCGGTGCCCCTCCGCGCTGGACGTGGCCGAGGACCGTGACCCGGGACTCCAGGTTGGTGCCTTCCTGTAGCTTTTGGGCCACCTGCGCCCCGATGCCGCCGAGCTGGGGCTGGTATACGCCGCTGCCCTGCGCCTGGATGGAAATCGCGCCTCCGGCCGGCAAGGCCCCCTCGCCCACGGCGATGATGCTGGAGGGGGATCCCTCCCGGGCGCGGGCGCGGATGTCCGCGCATAGCCTGTTCAGGTCGAAGGGGATCTCCGGCAGCAGGATGCCGTCGGCGGCCCCGGCCAAGCCTGCGCGCAAGGCGATCCATCCCGCATAACGCCCCATCAGCTCGACGACGATGATCCGGTGGTGGCTCTCGGCGGTGGTATGCAGGCGGTCGAGGGCCTCCGCGGCGGTGGCCACCGCCGACATGTGGCCAAAGGTGAGGTCCGTGCCCCGGATGTCATTGTCGATGGTCTTGGGAGTGCCCACGACCGTCAGGCCCTTCTGGGCGAGCTCGTGGGCGATATTGAGACTGCCGTCGCCGCCGAGGACGACCAGCGCGTCCAGGCCGAGCTCCTCGGCCCGCTCCAGGACCCGATCGGAGCGGTCCTCGTAGCCTCCGTCGGGAGTGGGATACTGGAAGGGGTTGGCCCGGTTGGTGGTGTGGAGGATGGTGCCGCCCCGGTTGATCAGGTTCCGGGTGGTGTCGGGGGTCAGCTCGATGGGCTCGAGGGGCTCCACGAGCCCTTTGAATCCCTCGGGGATGCCCACTACGGAGGGCCAGCCGTAGGTACGCGTGGCGTTGCGGACCACGGCCCGGATGACAGCGTTGAGGCCGGGGGCGTCGCCCCCGCCCGTCAGGATGCCCAGGCGCATCTACGCTCTCCCCTGGCTGACGACATCTGGGAAAGCTCGCCGGGGCGTAGGCGGGGAGATGGCCTGGGAAGGGGATCGCTGGGGAGCTCGGTTGACCCTCGCTCGTGGGCGCAAAGGGGCTGAGACGGCCGCCTACCGCTCAAGGTGGTCGAACTTCTCCTCGACCTCCGCCCATTCATCGGCGTCCGAAGGCGGATCCTTCATCTCGGTGATCACCGGCCATTCCTGCGACAGCTCGGCGTTGAGCTGGGTGTAGTGCTGCCACTTCTCGGGCAGCTCCTCCTCCCGGAAGATGGCCGTGACCGGACACTCCGGCTCGCACAGGGTGCAATCGATGCACTCTTCGGGGTCGATAACCAGGAAGTTGGGTCCTTCGTGGAAGCAGTCCACGGGACACACCTCCACGCAGTCGGTGTACTTGCACTTGATGCAAGGCTCCGCGACCACAAATGCCATGCCTCGAATCTCCTCGTTCCCGGAAGCCCCGGGGGGGTGAATGGGAACCGCTACGGTGGGGCCCTTTGGCGGGTCCCCGGGCCCGGTGGGCCACCCCCGGCGAGGGCGTTGAAATTGCGACAGAGCAAGGCGGGTGTCAACCAACTCCGCCCAACCCCGCTTGAAAGGTCCCGCCGTTTGGACCAATCTCGTCGGAGGGAGTGCCAAGGGGAAGCCAAGGTCCGCAGCCATGCGCACCATCGATGTCCGCTCGGAGGCCCCGGGCCCCAGGACCCTTGAGCCGGTCCAGGAGGCCCTCACCGAGCAGCAGGCCGTGGTCGCCTATCCTACCGAAACCGGGTACGCCTTCGGCTGCGCCCCGGGATCGTCCCAGGCCTTGCAAAGGATCCGGCGCCTGCGCGGCCTGGGTCCCCACCATACGTGGACCTTGTTGGTTCCCACCCTGGACTGGGTCACGCCCTACGCCCGGGTGCCCGAGGACCTCGGCCAGCGGATGCGAACGGCGGATCCGGGCCTCTACACCTTCATCCTGCCGGCCACCGAGGAAATCCCGCGTCAGCTGCGGCAGAAAGAGCGCAGCTCCATCGGCGTCCGAATTTCCGCCGATCCGGTGGCGCGGGGGCTGCTGGAGGCCCTGGAGGCCCCCCTGGTAACCACCTCCGCCCGGGTCTCCGGGGAGGAATGGGCGCTGGAGGATGCGGTGAGCATCGCCGAGGAGTGCGCCGAGGGCGTGGATTTCCTCCTCGACGCGGGAGTGGTCCCGCCCAATCCCTCCACCGTGGTGGATGCCACCGGCGAGGAGCCCGTGGTCCTGCGCTACGGGGCGGGCGATCCGGGCCCGTTCGGGGGCTGACGGACGCGCCCCACCCTTTCCGGGCCCCTAATCCGACTCGGCGGTCTCCGTCAGGGCAAACTCCTGACGGATGGCCTGGGCCAGGTCCCGGCGCTCGTTTTGGTCCGACAAGGGGGCGCCGCCGCGGGTGACGGTGAAGGTGTC
>JAHEOG010000074.1 GCA_018609925.1 Gammaproteobacteria bacterium | reverse complement strand
TCGGGACAAGGCGGCCACCGCCGTGCAGCTACGCTTCGATATCCGGGCCTCTTCTCTGCCGGAGGACTACCAGGATCGCCTTCTGAGACTCCGCGATCGCCGCATCACCCAGGACGGTGTGATCGTCATCAAGGCCCAGAGCTACCGCAGCCAGGAGCAGAATCGCGCCGACGCCCTAAACCGGCTACGCGCGCTTATTCGTCGGGTGAAGCAGCCCGCGAAGCCACGCCGCCCCACCCGGCCCAGCCTCGCTTCCCGGCGCCGACGCCTGGAGGAGAAGAAAAAGCATCGGCAAAAGAAGGCCCTGAGGAAAAAAGTGTGGTGAATGGGGGTACAGCCAAGGCGTGTGGGTCCCTTGGCCCCTGTTCCGGCAATGGCCCTCTCCCGTAGGAGTCCGATTCCTCAGGTGATAACCACAAAAGGCCCGTGTAGGAGCCCGATTTATCGGGCGAATGGTGGGAAATATCCTCCATATCAGCTCGTTTCATCCGTCGCCCCACAGAACCGGACTCCTATAATGGCTATCCTCCCTCGGCTGCTGGACAACATCTTGCCCTCGTGGGGGACTGGTACCGGGCACCGCTAACGTGGGGGGGCATTGTGAATGCTCTTAGGGATAGGCTTGTCATTGATCGCGAGCAGCGTGCTGTTTGCGCTGGCAGCGGCAGCCATCGGACTGGCCGGCACCCGGCTCAGTGGGGTCTGCGATCGGCTGGCGGATCGCACGGGCTTCGGTGAGGCCTTCACCGGCGCCGTGCTGCTAGGAGCGGCAACCTCCCTGCCGGGCATCACGGCCTCAGTAACTGCTGCGTTGGATGGTCTGCCGTCGCTCGCGCTGGCCAATGCCATTGGCGGCATCGCTATCCAGACGGCCTTCCTGGCCATCGCCGATATCACCTATCGCAAGGCCAATCTCGAGCATGCCGCGGCCTCAGTGCCCAACATGATGCAGGCCTCACTCCTTCTGGTGCTACTCGCCATGATCCTGTGCGCCATGCTCGCCCCGGCCGTTCATTGGGTCGGAATCCATCCGATCACCCCCGCGCTGCTGGTGGTCTATCTCTTCGGCCTCCATATGGTCTATCACGCCCGCGAGGAGCCCATGTGGTGGCCGAAGGTGACGTACCAGACTCGCGTCGATCAGCCGGATGAGCCCCAGGGGGGCGGCAGGCCGTTGCATCGGTTGTGGCTGGAGTTTGTCGTTACCGCGGTCATCGTGATCATCGCGGGCATTGTCGTGACCCGCGCGGGGGAGACCATCGCCGCGCAAACGGGGCTCAACGAGACCGTGGTCGGTGTGCTCCTCATCGCCGTGGCCACATCGCTTCCTGAGCTCGTCACCTCAGTCGCCGCCGTTCGTCGCGGTGCGCTGACCCTGGCTGTGGGCGGTGTGATCGGTGGCAACGCCTTCGATACCCTCTTCGCCGCTGTGGCCGATGTGGCCTACCGTCCAGGCTCCCTGTATCACGACGCCACTGAGCGGGAGATGCTGCTGATTGCCCTCAGTTTGCTCATGACCGCCGTCCTGCTGCTGGGCCTGCTACGGCGCCAACGCCTGGGCATCGCCGGCATCGGCTTCGAGAGCTTTTCTGTGCTGGTGCTGTATGTAGGGGGGGCGGTGGCGATTTACTTGATGTAGCAGGCTGGTGCCATGGGATGGCGCCACTGCTGGGGGTATACCCTCGGCTCACCCTTCGCCACCTAGGAAGGCCTCTGGCGATTGAGCCAGCGTCGCCGTCCCGCCTGGACGGCCGCCATGATCCCGAGTGTGTAGAGGTTGGTGACCGTATCGTCGAGGGCGATACCGAGACCGCCCGGCCAGGACTCGATCCCCGATGCGGGCGGTGGCTTGAGGCCATCGAGGCCCTGGCTAATGAGGAAGGTCGCCGCCATCAGGCCCGGTTGGCGCGCCACCGGCAGGGCCACAGTCGCGACTGGGAATGTCAACAGCTCGTCGGCGACGATCCGCGGGTCGTCCTTCTGCTCAAAGTCGGCCTTCCCGTATTCGCAGATCCCAATGGCGAGGACCACCAGCAAGGCGACCGCCGGGATCCGCCAACGCAGGCGAAGGCGGGCCAGGCCAAAGGCAATGGCCACCCCGGCGAGGGCGCCCATGGTTCCGGGCACGAACGGAATGAGTCCTAGCCCAAGACCGATCGCAAGCCAGTGGATCAAATCCTTACCTAATTACTGATCAGCTTCAGCCTGCCCTCCTTACCTCGCTGACTGGGCAGGCACGGTCTTCGAACAAACCAAACTCCCGCTTGAGCTGCACATCACCGGAAGCGGCCGGCAGGCTGCCTAGCATCCGCCGTTCCACTGGGTGAATACGATGTTGGGCAACATCAAAACGCCATGCGGGGCACCTACCACGCCGTGGACCCGAAGCATGTGCCTCGCTCTCTGGCCGAGTTTGAATACCGATTCAATCGCCGTTTCGATCCGGCCAGCCTGGTCGAGTGCTTGGCTCGAGCCGCGACCCAGATGGCCCCCATGCCATTCAAGCCCCTAAAACTGGCTGAGCCTTATAAGTAATCAGGAAATAGAATGGGCTAAAAAACCCTCTGGAAAGTGATGATGGCCGCGAAATCTATAGATAAGCTTCGATCAGAGCTGCTCGCGCTCCCAGACTCGGAAAGAGCCGGGTTGGCGCACGAGCTAATAAGGGGCGCTTCACGATTTCGTGTGGGTTACCCTGCCAGCCCCCTTCCGACTTCAGGATAGCTGACCGTGCGTGATACCGACCTCTATTCGCGGATTTTAGGCATCCGGGCCCCTTGGACGGGGACCGACGTCGAGCTAGCCTGAGCCGAGGGCGAGGTTCGTGTTCATGTTGCCCACGATGAGGCGGTCCCGCTGGCTTGCCCCGAATGTGGGCAAGCGGCCCTGGCTACGATTCTCGCCAGCGCCAGTGGCGCCACCTCGATACCTGTCCGTTGCGCACCCTGCTCATGGCTGAGGTGCCCCGCGTGAATTGCCCCGAGCACGGCGTCCGCCCGATCGATGTCCGCCGGCCCGAGGAGGGCTCCCGCTTCACCGCCCTGTTCGAGGCCCTCGTCATCGACTGGCTCCAGGAAGCCAGCATCCAGGCCGTGGCGAAGCAGCTGGGCCTGAGCTGGAGCGCCGTCGACGGCATCCTGGAGACCGCCAGCGATCTGTGGAACTACCGGGATCGCGACAGCGCCCGTAACGCTTGGTATCGCCTACTGAGCTGGACGGCCCGCAGCCGGCTCCAGCCCATGGTCAAGCTCGGCCAGACGGTGCGGAACCACCTTGCGGGCATCCTGAACGCCGTTATGGCCGGGGCCAGCAACAGCCTGGCCGAGAACCTCAACAACCGGATCCAGAAGATCAAGGCCCGGGCCAAT
>JAHEOG010000073.1 GCA_018609925.1 Gammaproteobacteria bacterium | reverse complement strand
GGAACGCGGCAGCACCGAGAAGATCGTGCCTAGCGGGGAGACCATAAGGTCCATGACCCGCTGATGGATCTCGTCATAGAGGGCGTGCCGGGCGGCCGTGTCGTATTCGGCCTCCTGGCGGAACTGATGGACCTGCTGGGTCAGCTCCTCAAGCTGCTGGGAGAGCTTATCCCGCTGGGGGACCAGCGGTCCGGTGCTGGGCAGGATGTTCTCGAACCACTCCCACTGACGGCGGATCTCCCGCAGATTGGCATTGATCTGCTCGATCTCGGCCTGGCGTTCGTCTTGGGTGGCCCGGTCCATGGCCAGGCCGATGACGCTCTCGGAGAGCCGCTCCAACCGGTTGGCGCTGACGCGCAGGCTGCCCTGGCCCGAGGAGGCAGAGCGTTTTGAGGTGCTCTCCCGGGCACCACCGGCGGCTGCCTCTCCCACCGAAGCTCCCGTTTGGGACGATTCCGCCTCGCCCGGGGCCTCACCTCGCTCTGATCCGGACCCGACGCTTCCCGATTGCTGTTGAGGGGCCTTGGCCGCCCCCGACGCGCCACCTTCCCCTTCCTTGCGGGCCTCGATCCGGTCCCGCCAGGAGCGGACATCGAGTCTCTCCCGACCTTGCTGCTTGATCTGGTTGACGGCCTCCCGCAGGGCGTCGTGGAGACCCAGGAGGGCGTCAAAGCCCTCCCGGCCCAGGTTCCCGGCTCGAAGCTGGACGATGCCCTCCTCCAGGACTTCCGAGCCCTCCCCCAGATCGCTCAGACCAAGCATGTTGGCTGAGCCCTTCAGGCTGTGGGCCTGCCGGGCCATTCGGTCCAGGGTGTCCTCGTCGGCCTCCTCGCGCTCCGCTGCCAGCAGGCCTTCCTGGATCACATCCAGGTTCTCCCGGGCCTCCCCCTGGAAGCCATCCAGGAAGCCGGATAGATCCATCCCGGAGCCGCCCGGGCCGCCCCCACCCGAAGGGGCCCCTTCTCCTGAGCCCGCCGGAGGGTCCCCCTCGGGAGTGGCCGTCGTTTCGGAATCGCTGACGGATTTCGCCGAATCCGGCCGAAGCGCCTCGCCCTCTTCATCCTGTTCTTCGGGCCCGGAGTCCCCGTCGTCCTCTCCCGGCCCCGCGGGGGTCAGCTCGGCGCTCTCCTCGGCAATGGATCCCGATTCGATGCCCGTCCCGAGCTCGCCCTCCTCATCGGCGCCCCCGGCCTCGGGCTCGGACCCGTAATCGGGCGCTGCTTGCCCAGCCGAGGCGACAGGCCCGGATTGCTCCAACAGGGCCCGGGCCTGGCGGATCCGATCCCGATCAAGGGGCTGTCCCCTCGGGCTATCGGCCTCATCCAGGCGCTGACGGATCCGTCGGACCACCCCCTTCAGAAGCTCCCGGATGGAATCGGGAAGCTCCGTTGAAGCGGGGGAGCGAAGGACATCGGCGAGGAGATCGACGGCTTCCGCGGCATCCCCTAGATCAACCTGGCGTAAGGACGCGGACAGGGAGACCAGATCGGGCACAATGCCGTCGGAGCTCCCGTCTTCGGGCTCCCCTCCGGCCAAGACGATTTCGGCTTCCTTCAGGACAGGATTCGCTTCCTCCCGAACCCCGGGAACGAACGCCTTCCAGTCGGGCTGGGGAGGGGCCTCTCCGGTCGGATCATCCTCGGAGGTCCCCGGCGACTCCGGGGAAGGGCGCTCGGTCTCAAGGGAGGGATCGGGGCCCTCCCCTGGCCCGGGCTCGGAGCTCCCCTCCTTCGCTTCGGGCTCCGCACCCGCCACAGGCTCGGAATCCGATACTTGCGAGGAGCTGGTATCGGTCCCGTCGGCGGGCTCTTCCGCCTGGGAGGCGCTCCAGGCGTCGGTTTCCTCCAGCGAGTACGCCGCGTCCTCGGGGATCGGGGGCTCCCAAGCCTCTTCTTCCTCGGGCCCCGAAGTATCCACGGTCTCCGTTGGAGTGGACTCCGCGGGGGCCTCGGCGTCCCCCTCGGCCTCGCGGTCCAGGTTCTCCAAGCGCTCCCGGAAGGCAACGGGATCGAGCTTTTCCGACTCGGGATCGTCGGCGCTGCCGATCCGGCTACGGAGACTATCGAGGAGCTCGAACATGAAGTTCAGGTGGGTCTGATCGGATACGGCCAAGCCGTCCCGGAGATAGGCGAAGGTGTCCTCCAGGACGTGAGCGGTCTCCCCGATGTCCGGCAGCTGGAGCATGTTGGCGGAGCCCTTGACCGAATGGGCATCCCGCCGGAGATTCTCCAGCTCCTCGGCGTCCTCCCGACCCTTCTCCAGCTCCACCAGGGTGGCCTCGATGGATTGCAGGCGCTCTTCGGCCTCTTCCTGGAAGCCGGCGATGAAGGCCGAGAAATCGAATCCGGTTGCCATAGGCGTTCCCCCGGCGCCCCCTTAAAGCTCGGTATTCATCCGATCGGAGACCTCGTTGAGTCGGTAAACGATCTCCTTGGAATGCTGGAGGCTCTGCGCGCTCTCCTGGAGCTTGATCGAGATGTCTTCCAATTGCTGGCGAACCTCGGCGGTAGAGGCGTCCTGCTCCTCGGTGGAGGTAGCGATCTGTTGGGTGGCCTGGGCCGTCCTGTCGGTCATCTCCAGGATCCCGGATAGCGCCTGGCCCGCCTGCTTGGTCATGTCCACCCCCTGTTCCACGGCCTCCACCCCCTGCTCGGTGGCCTCGATGGAGGACTGGGTGGAGGACCGGACCTCCTGCATCAACCGGTTGGCCTCGTCGGTGAACTCCCGGGTTCGCTCGGCCAGACGGCGGACCTCCGCGGCAACCACGCCAAAGCGCTGGCCGTACTCGCCGGCCGCGGCCGACTCGATTGCCGCGTTCAGGGCCAGCATGTGGGTCTCGTCGGCGATCTCGTCGATGGAGGCCACCGCGTCGGCGATCTGCTGGGCCTTGGTGCCGGTATGGGTAATCTTGTTGTTGATGTCCCGGACGTTGTTCCGGATCTCCTCCATCGACCGGACCACCTTCTCCACGTCCTTGGCGCCGTTGCGGGCGGTCTCCCGGGTCTCCCGGGCGACCTCGTCCACCGAGGCCGCCGACTGCGCGATATCCCGGGACACCCCGCTCATCTGCTCCATGGACTGGGTCATGGTGCCCATGGCCTGCTCCTGCTCGGTGGCGAACTGGGCCTGGTTCTCCACCGACTCGAGAATCGAAGACGACTCTTGCTGGACCCGAGAGCGGATATCGGCGACGGTCCGCCGGATCCAACCCACCAGCAGGAAGGTTAGGGGCAAGGCGATCAAAATGGCCACGCCGGAAACGCCGAGGCTGACCAGAATGGCGAATTGGGACTGCTGCTTGGCCTCGGAGCGGAGGTCCTCGGCGCGCTGGATAAGGTGCCGGCGCAGCTGATCCCCTTTCTCCTTACCCAGATACACCAGCGATTCCGCTACCCCGGCCATGGACTCGGCATTGGAGGTGACCTCATCCGCCTGGAAGATGTTGGAGCCCAGATCCCGGATCCGGCTGGCCAAGTCCTGAATATCCTGGATCTGGGTCTGGGCCTCTTGGGGAAGATCGGGGATGGCCTCCACCTGGCTCATGGCCTCCTCGTAATTCTCCAGTTCCTGCTGAAACGTCTCCTGGTGCTTTTGTTCGAGGGACTGCAGATAGGAGTTCATGGGGGGGAGCAGGCCCACCAGGGCGAGCTGCATCTCCACCACGGCCTCCGCCTGCTGGTTGGCCTCGGCGTAGCGCTCAAGGAGTCTGGCCTGGTTGTTCTGAACCACGTAGGTCACCGCGATGATGAGCACCCAAAGCGCCAGGATAGCGCTGATCCCCAACAGGATGCGCTGCCGGATATTAAGCTTGGCCATGCGTCGTCCCTTTGTGCATACGCCTCGGTGTCTGGGTCCACGAACCGCCCCGAAATTCGGGCTACTTCAACAACCGCTCAACGGAAAGGTTCACCACCTTATGGCCACGCCAGCGGAAGAACCCGGAGGCATTGGCGCGAACTCCCGTGGGAAGCTCCACCTCGATCGCCTCCAGGGCCAGCGGAGCCACCAGGACAATATCCTCCACCGAATCCACCAACAATCCCACCTGCTCATCCTCATCGCTTACCAGGAAGAAGCTCTGGGCGGAGCCGGACCCGGTCAGTCCGAGCAGATGCGCCAGATCCAGCACCGTGACGACTCGGCCCTGCATATGGGTCAGGCCCAGGACGGCCTCCGGCGCCATGGGCACGCGTGTGAGCTGGATCTCCTCCATCACGCCCCGGGAGCGCTCCAGAGGGATCCCGAAATACCACCCCTGGAGCCCGATAATGGAGAACCTGCCCTCGGGGAGGACCTCCCCTTGGGGGGCCGTGCCGCGGGCTGCCACCGGGCTCATTGCGAGATTACCTGCTGGGGCAATTCGGTCTCATCGGGGGCCGAATCGGCCTGCTCTTGCCCGGCTCCGTGGAACCGGTGGTAGGTGGAGAGGGTCTTCTTCACCCGAGCGGTCAGGGTCATGGGCTCGATCGGCTTGTTGATGAAGTCATCGGCCCCGTGGGCGAGAAGACCGGCTTCCGTCTCCTCGCCCTCCTGGGAGGTGAGAACCACCGCCGGGATATGCTGCGTGGAGGGCTCATTCTTGAGCTTCTGGATCAGCTCGTCCCCGTTCATATTCGGCATTTGCATATCGGTCAGCACCAGATCGGGGGCTTCCTTGCAGACCACCTCGAAGCCCTCGCGGCCATCCTCAGCCTGAAGGACACGGTACCCCTCGCTTTCCAGCACAAACCGGCTCATGTCCCGGATGGTACGGGAATCGTCGACGACCAGGACAGTCTCCGGTTCATCGGCCTTCTTGGCCTTCTTGCTCTTGCTCGCCATGCCGCGCTCCTCCCAGGCCACATCGGCCTGATCAAGGAGGCGCTCAGCATCGATCTTGGCCCCCGCCGGGGCGCCCACATTCTGAATCACGTCGTGGAGGTCAACCGCTCCCCGCATGGCCTTGATCAAGCCGTCCTCGAACATCAAGTGCATCCCGCCCTGCCGGGCGCGGTCCATGATCTCCGATTCATTGGCCCCGGAGTAGATGCCGTCCAGGAGCTCCCGGTTGGGAACCAGGAGCTCGTAGACCCCCATACGACCCTTTTTCCCCAGGCCGTCGCACTTGGAGCAGCCCTTCCCCTGGTAGAAGGCCACCTCCCTGGGGACGTTGTACTTCTTGCGGAGCCCGTCGCCGACCTCCACCGGCTCGCTGCAGTCGGGGCAGTTCCGGCGTAGGAGGCGCTGGGCCATGACCCCGGACAGGCTGGAAGCCACCAGGTAGGCTGGCACGTCCATGTCCAATAGGCGGGTAACGGCACCGGGGGCGGAGGTGGTGTGCAGGGTGGAGAAAACCATGTGGCCGGTCTCCGCGGCCTCCAGGGAAATCTCAGCGGTCTCCTGGTCCCGAATCTCGCCCACCATGATAACGTTGGGATCCTGGCGCAGGATGGAGCGCAGCCCCGCGGCAAAGGTCATACCGGCCTTGGGATTGACCGGTACCTGATTGATGCCGGGGAGCTGGTACTCCACCGGATCCTCCACCGTGATGATGTTGATCTCCTCGGAATTTATGGAGGAGAGCACTGAGTACAGGGTCGTCGTTTTTCCGGAGCCGGTGGGTCCGGTCACCAGCATCAGCCCCTGCGGCTGGCGAATGATCTGGTCGATCATCTCGCGCTCGCCGCGGAGGAACCCCAGGACATCCAGGTCCAGGCCCACCCCGGACTGGTCCAGCAGACGCATGACCACCTTCTCCCCCCAAAAGGTGGGCAGGGTGGACACGCGGATATCGAGCTGGTGCTCGTGGACGCGGAGCTTGATGCGCCCGTCCTGGGGGCGCCGGCTGTCGGAAATGTCCATGCCACCGAGCACCTTGAGGCGGGAAATGACCGCGTTCTGGGCCTTTTTGGGTAACCGCCGGATTACCTGCAGAACCCCGTCCACCCGGAAGCGCACCACCACCGAGGACTCGGCAGATTCGATGTGGATATCGGAGGCCCCCTTCTGCACCGCCCGGACCAGGATTTCATTGACCAGCTTGACTATGTCCGAGGAGGCACTTTTGGCCTGGATGTCCTTCTCGGAGTCGCTCTCTTCCTGGTGGTCGCCGGACGCCT
>JAHEOG010000072.1 GCA_018609925.1 Gammaproteobacteria bacterium | reverse complement strand
GCGGCATTGACAAGGCCGTTGAAGCGGGCGTCGCGGAACTTAGAAATTTCAGCCATCCCGCTAACGATCAGCGGGAAATCGCCCAGATCGGCACCATTTCCGCCAACAATGACGAGGCCATCGGCCAGATCATTGCCGACGCCATGGCCAAGGTGGGCAAGGAAGGGGTGATCACCGTAGAAGAAGGCTCCTCCCTCGAGAACACCTTGGACGTGGTCGAGGGCATGCAGTTCGACCGCGGCTACGTTTCCCCTTATTTCTGCACCGACAACGAGCGGATGGTAGCGGAGCTGGATGAGCCCTACATCCTACTCCACGATAAGAAGATCTCCAGTATGAAGGATCTGCTGCCGGTACTGGAGGCCGTAGCCAAGCAGTCCAAGCCCCTGTTGATCGTCGCCGAGGACATCGAGGGCGAGGCCCTGGCCACCCTGGTGGTCAACAATATGCGCGGCACCATCCGCGTCGCCGGCGTCAAGGCGCCCGGCTTCGGCGACCGCCGTAAGGCCATGCTGGAGGATATGGCCATCCTTACCGGTGGCCGGGTCATCTCCGAGGATGTCGGCGCCCAGCTTGAGAACGCTACCCTAGACGATCTGGGCCAAGCCAAGCGGGTTACCGTCGACAAAGACAATACCACCGTCGTCGATGGCTACGGCAATGACGCCGATATCCAGGCCCGGGTGAAGCAGCTCCAGCAGCAGATCGAGGACGCCAGCAGCGACTACGACCGCGAGAAGCTGCAGGAGCGGGTGGCCAAGCTGGCCGGCGGCGTGGCCGTGATCAATGTCGGGGCTGCCACCGAGACCGAGATGAAGGAGAAGAAGGCCCGCGTCGAGGACGCCCTCCACGCGACCCGTGCGGCCGTGGAAGAAGGCATCGTCCCCGGCGGCGGCATCGCCATGCTGCGGGCCCGCAAGGCCATCGACGACTTCAGTACCGGCAACCACGACCAGGACGCCGGGCTAGCCATCGTGCGCCGAGCCATCGAGGAGCCCATGCGCATGATCGTGGCCAATGCCGGCGGAGAAGCCTCGGTAGTGGTCAACCAGGTGCTGGCCAACGACAACGCTAACTACGGTTTCAACGCCGGGACCGAAGAATACGGGGACATGGTGGATATGGGCGTCATCGATCCCACCAAGGTTACCCGCCTGGCGCTTCAGAACGCCGCCAGCATCGCCAGCCTCATGATCACCACCGAGGCCATGGTCGCCGACAAGCCGGACCAGGAGGACGAAGGCGGTGGTGGTGGCGGCGGCGACATGGGCGGTATGGGTGGCATGGGCATGATGTAAGCCCTCCTTTCCGCCCTCGCCGGGCGCCCACGAGAAAGCCCCATCGAGCCGGTGGGGCTTTCTCTGTTACGGGTCCCCTCATTGCCCTTCCTGCGAATCCCCTCTCTGGCCCGGTACCCTGGAGCGGATCCTCCGTCACCGGACCGGTTCCAGTGACTGGATTGATGTTCCCCTAATAGAAAAGAACACTTAGTCTAGGCTCATCAGCGGAGGAGCCCAATTTGACCATCTGGGTGGACGCCGACGGCTGCCCCAGCGCCGTGCGGCAGATCGTATTGAAGGCCTGCCGGCGCACGGGCACAGCGGTGGTGCTGGTAGCCAACCGCGACCTGCCCCCGCCCAGGGCGGCAGGCGCTAGCGTGGTGCGGGTCGAAGCGGGGGCGGACGCCGCCGACCACTACATCGCCGAAAACCTGGAGGCAGGGGACCTGGTGGTCACCGCCGACCTGCCGCTCGCCGCCGAAGTGGTGGAGCGCGGCGCCAAGGCACTATCACCCCGCGGCGAGGAGTACACCGCCGAATCGGTGCAGCAGAAGCTGTCCATGCGAGACTTCATGGAAGCGATGCGCGGTGCCGGTCTCGCTGGAGGCGGGCCCGCACCCGAATCCCACCGAAACCGACAGGCCTTTGCCAATGCATTGGATCGGTGGTTGGCGCAAGTCAAGAGCTTAAGCGAGTGACTCTGGCTCCCTGGTAAATAACCCCGCCTTTTAGTGGACCCTTAGTGGACAGGGTGTGGCTTGGGTTAAACCGCTTTCCGCTAAGCCGGTTAACGAATTAGTTTGGCGAGGCTACGGAAGGCGTCGGTGCCAGCCCGACGGAGCCACTCGAACAGTACGGATTCCACGTTGGCCACCACCACCCCCTCCGCCCGCAGGCGATCCAGGGCGTCGGCCCGATGGCCCGGCCGGCGGGAGCAAACCGCATCGGCGACGACGAAGACAGTATAGCCGGCCTCCTGGAGCTGGATAGCCGTCTGCAAGACGCAGACGTGGGCTTCCATGCCCACCAGGACCACTTGCGGCCGACCCGCCGCCTCTAGGGCCTCGGTAAAGGCCGGTTCGTCGCAGCAAGAGAAGCTGTCCTTGACCACCTTGGTGCTCGCCGTCGGCAGGTGCTCCGCTACCTCAGGGAGAGTATTTCCCAGGCCCTTGGGATACTGCTCGGTGACGACTACCGGCACTCCCAGCTCGTCGGCAGCGCGCAGGAGCACCTGGCCCCCGGCTAGGAGCTCCCGACGGACATCAGGTGCCATGGCGAGGGCAAGCTTCTCCTGGACATCGATGACGACGAGGGAGCAGGAATGGGAGCGCGCTAGCGGCATATTTCTTCCCTTTGCTAAGAATCGAGTCGGACCCAGCCGCCGGGAAACCGGCCCGGATTGAACCGAAGGACAGCGGCCAATTGGACGACGCAAATGCCATCAACCGAGTGCGGCAAGCCCTAGTGGGCCTCGTCCCAGTTAGCACCCGCGCCCACCTCCACCTCCAGGGGCACCGAGAGCTTATCGTTACCGGCGATCATCAGCTCCGGTAGGGCATCGCGCAGCCGGTCCAGCTCCTCCGGGGGGGTCTCAAAGACCAGCTCGTCGTGGACCTGCATGAGCATGCGGCCGGCCAGGCCTTCCTCAGCGAGCCAGCGGTCCACCTCGATCATGGCCTGCTTGATAATGTCGGCCGCCGTGCCCTGTAGGGGGGCGTTGATGGCTTGGCGCTCGGCGGCCCCACGCAGCCCCGGATTGCGGCTTTGGATGTCCGGGATGTAAAGGCGCCGGCCGCGCAGGGTCTCGACATAACCGAGCTCCCGGACCTGCTCGCGGATCCGGTCCATGTAGGCTCGCACGCCGGGATAGCGCTCGAAGTAGGCGTTCACATACGCCTGGGCCTCCTCGGTGGGAATTTCCAGTTGCTGGGCCAGGCCATAGGCGGACATGCCGTAGATGAGCCCGAAGTTGATCGCCTTGGCGGCCCGACGGGTGGCCGGACTCACTCGGTTCGGGCTCCCGGCGCCGAAGACCTCGGCAGCGGTAGTCGCGTGGATATCGGCGCCCTCGGCGAAAGCCTGGGTAAGGCGCTCATCGCCGGAGAGGTGGGCCATCAGCCGCAACTCGATCTGAGAATAGTCGGCCGCGACCATGATCCAGCCTTCGGCCGGGACGAAGGCCTGGCGGATGCGTCGTCCCTGCTCGGAGCGCACCGGGATGTTCTGGAGGTTAGGCTCAGCTGAGGACAATCGCCCGGTAGCGGTGTTGGCCTGGTGATAGCTGGTGTGGACTCGGCCAGTCTCCGGGTTGATCAGCTTGGGCAGGGCGTCGGTGTAAGTGGACTTGAGCTTGGCCAGGCCCCGGTGCTCCAGGATCCGCGCTGGCAGGGGATAGTTCTCAGCGAGCTGGGAGAGCACATCCTCCGCGGTGCTTGGCGCTCCCTTGGGCGTGCGCTTGATCACCGGTAGGCCCTGCTCCTCGAACAGGACCTTCTGGATCTGCT
>JAHEOG010000071.1 GCA_018609925.1 Gammaproteobacteria bacterium | reverse complement strand
GGCCCCGCTGCGGTCGGCCTCGGGCGCCACCACCAGCACCTCCTCCATGGACCGAAGGCCCTCGGCCAAGGCCTGGAGGCCGCGGGCGCGGTAGCCGTCGTCGTTGGAGATCAGGATCAAGGGGAACGGCCCTCGGCGGTTTGGCGGTGATGCGAAGCCCCGGGGACCCGGCGCCCGACAAGCGGTCCGGCTAGTCCCGGCCGGAGGGGGGACCGCCGGAAGACCCGGGCGGGCGATCCAGCTCTTCCAGGAGGGCGGCCAGCTCGGCCCGGAGCTCCTTCAGGAGCTCGACCGGGGTCTCCTCTTTGGGGGGATCGGGCTTCCCGGTCTCCAGATACCGGCGGGCGCCCTCGATGGTGTATCGGCAATCCCAGAGGAGATAGCGGATCCGGCGGATCAGGTGGATATCCCGGGGTCGGTAGTAGCGCCGGTTGCCGCCGCCGCGGGGCGGGCTCAGCCGGGGAAACTCCTGCTCCCAGTAGCGCAGCACGTGCGGGCGGACGCCGCAGAGCTCGGCCACCTCCCGGATCCCGAAGTAGCGCTTGTCCGGGAGCGGGGGACCGGTCCCGCGCTCATCGCTCCCCGTTGGCACGGGCCTTCAGGACCTGGCTGGGTCGGAAGTTGACGACCCGGCGGGCGGAGATGGTGACCTCCTCCCCGGTCTTGGGATTGCGCCCGGGGCGGGGGGCCTTGTCCCGGAGCTCGAACTTGCCGAACCCGGACAGCTTGACCTCTTCGCCGTCGATCAGGGCCTGCCGGATCTCATCGAGGCCCGTCTCCACAAGCTCCTGGGCCTCCTTCTTGGAGAAGCCGATCCGGTCGTGCAGCATCTCCACCAGGTCCGCTTTGGTGATTGCCAATAGCGCGTCCCCTTCCTTGGGCTGGATATCGGGAGGCTGTCCCCCCATCAAGGGCGGCGGATCCCGGCAGGCGTCCGGATTCAGCTGCGCAGCCGGGCGCCCAGGGCCGAGGCCAGTCGCTCCACCACCCCGGAGACCACCGCCTCGATCTGCTCATCGGTGGGCGTTTGATCCCGGGCCTGGAGGACAAGGGCCAGTCCGAGGCTCTTCTGCCCCGACTCCACGCCCCGGCCAGTGTAAACATCGAATATGCGCCAGTCCATTACGTCCAGCGTCCCCTCGCCGGCCTCCCGGTAGGCCGCCACGACCTCGGACACGGCCGCGGCGGTGACCCCTTCGGGCACGACAATGGCCAGATCGCGCCGGGTCACGGGCAGCCGCGACACGGCCTGATAGGCGGGGATGCCGGCGATATGGCGGCGCAGCACCGAAAGGTCGAGCTGGAGCACCGCCACCGACCCGGCCAGCTCCAAGGGCTCCATCAGGCCGGGATGGAGCGTACCGACCCAGCCTGCTGGCTCCTCGCCGAGGCGGAGCCGCGCCGTCTGTCCCGGATGCAGTGCGGGATGCTCGCCGGCCTCGAAGCGCGCCGCCTCGGCACCGGTCCGCGCGAGCAGGGCCTCCGCCAGTCCCTTGGCATCGAAGAAGTCCACGTCCCGGGCCTCGCCGGCCCAGTGGGGGGGATCCACCGGCCCGGCCAGGAGCCCGCCCAGGGCTTCCCGCTCCGCGATGGCGCCGTTTTCGCTACGGGGAAAGACCCGGCCCAGCTCGAACAAGCGCAGGCGCTCGTTCTGCCTCGCCTGATTGGCCGCCGCCATCTCCAGCAGCCCGGAAAAGAGATCGGGGCGCATGACCGACTGCTCCCGGGAGAGCGGATTGGCGAGCGCCAGGGGTCGGGCGTCGGGATCCAGCCGGGCCACCCGGTCGGGATCGACGAAGCTGTACGTGATCACCTCCCGGAAGCCCCGGTCGATCAACAGCTGGCGCAGCCCCCGATCGCCGACACGGGCCTCAGGCAGGGCCCGAGTCTTCAGGCTCCCCGCCGGAGGCGCGGCCGGGAGCCGGTCGTAGCCGTGGAGTCGCGCCACCTCCTCCACTAGATCCGCCTCCCGGCCCAAATCGAAGCGAAAGCTCGGCGGCGTAACCGCCCACTGCTCGCCATCGCCCTCGACTGCGAGACCGAGCCTGCGGAAGTAGTCGGCCATGACCTCGGCGCCCAGCCCGGTGCCCAGACGGGCGTCGGCGTAGGCGGGGCGGAAGGCAATGGCGGGCCGGTCCGGCAGCTCGGAGGCGTTTTCCGCTTCGATGACCGGCCCCGGCGCGCCTCCGACCACCTCGCGCAGAAGGGCCGTGGCCCGCTCCAAAGCCCTGCGGGGCAGCTCGGGATCGACGCCGCGCTCGAAGCGATGGGCCGCCTCGCTGGCGAGCCCCAACTGGCGAGCCCGCCCGGCCATCGCCCCCGGGCGGAAGTGGGCCGATTCCAGGAAGAGATTGGCGGTCTCGGGGCCCACCCCGGTGGCCTCCCCGCCCATGACCCCGGCGACCGCCTGGGCGCCGGCGTCGTCGGCGATCACCAGGGTGCCCTCCCCGAGCTCGGCCTCCCGGCCATCCAGCAAGGTGAGCGACTCCCCGCTACGGGCGTGGCGCACGGTGACCTCGCCGGTGAGGCGCTCGTCGTCGAAGGCGTGCAGGGGCTGGCCCAGCTCCAGCATGACGTAGTTGGTGACATCCACCACGGGGGATACCGGACGGATGCCGCAGCGGCGCAGCCGCTCCGCCAGCCAGGCCGGGGTCTCGGCCGTGGCGTCGATCCCCGTGACGACCCGGCCCAAATACCGCGGACAGTCGGCACCGGCTTCGAGACGCACTTCCCGCCGGGCCTCGCCGTCCGGGGGAACGGGCTCGGGGCCGACGGCTTGCAGGGGCCGATCCGCCAGGGCCGAAACCTCTCGGGCCACCCCGGCGATGGACAGGCAATCCCCCCGATTGGGGGTCAGGTCCAGCTCGACGACGGCGTCGTCGAGGTCCAGGTAGTCCCGCAGCGGGGAGCCAACCGGGGCGTCCCCCCCCAGGATCATCAGGCCCTCGCTGTCCTCCCCCAGGTGGAGCTCGGTGGCCGAGCACAGCATGCCCTCGGAGACCTGGCCCCGCAGGCGGGTCCGCTCGACGGTGAGCCCGTTCGGCAGCAGGGTCCCGGGCACGGCTACCGGCACCCGGTCGCCCGGACCCATGTTGCTCGCCCCGCAGACGATGGACCGGGGCTCCCCTTCCCCGACATCCACCGTGCACAGGGTCAGCCGGTCGGCGTTGGGATGGGCCTGGCAGTCCTCGATGCGCCCGACGAAGACCCCGTCCAGGCCGCCGCCGAGGTACTGCACCGCCTCCACCTCCAGACCGGCCATGGTCAGGCGATGGACCAGGGTCTCCCGGTCACAGCCGTGATCCACCCACTCGCCGAGCCAGCCCTCGCTGAACCGCATCTTTTCCCTTACTTCAGTCGTCAGTAAGCAGTCGTCAGTCGTCAGAAAAGGCAAAAAGGCACAAACGGGATTCAACCGCGTGAATCAGTAGCCCTCTACGGTTTTTCTGACTACTGACAACTGACAACTGCCTACTGATTTTTGCCTACTGCCAACTGCCGACTGCCGTTTACGGCCCAAACTGCTCCAGGAACCGCACGTCGTTGTCGAAGAAGACTCGGAGATCATCG
>JAHEOG010000070.1 GCA_018609925.1 Gammaproteobacteria bacterium | reverse complement strand
GGCCCCTGGGATCCCTTCGGCCGGGCGGTGGCCAGCGGGTCACCGGTCACCGCTCGCTTGGACGATCCGGAAAGGAGCCTTCAAGGGGAGCGGTGGTCCGCCCGTGACTACGGCCTGAGCTCGGTCATCGGTCTGCCGTTATCCGACGGGGAGCGGGTAATGGGGGTCCTGGCCCTGTTCTCCACAGAGCGGGAAGCCTTCCAACAGGAGGAGCTGGATTGGCTCTTCCGGCTGGCCGACGAGGTGGCCACCGCCTGTGTCGCTCTGCACCAGCGTTTCGAGCGGGAAGCCGCCGAGCGCGAGCGGGATTGGTTGGTGGAGATCCTGGATGCGACCCCCGATTTCGTGGAGATTGCCGACGCCGAGGGCTCGGTCCTCTACCGGAATCCCGGGGCTTGGTCCCTGCTGGGGGAGGCGAAGGACTCGAGGGAGGAGGACCTTCGCATCGATGGTTATCAGCCCCAGTGGGCCCGCGATCGGCTTGTGGGTGAGGTCCTGCCGAGGGTTCGGGAACAGGGGGTCTGGCGCGGGGAGATGGCCCTCCAGTCCAGCCAGGGCGAGGAGATTCCGGTCTCCCAGATCGTTCTCGGCCATCGCGGGGCCGATGGCCAAATCGAGCGGATCTCCACAGTCGCCCACGACATGCGCCCCTTCATGCAGAAGCGTACCGAGCTAGAGCGCTTCCACCGCTTGATCGCGCTCGGTGAGCTGGCCTCCGTACTTGCCCATCAGCTCAACCAGCCCCTGACCGCGGCCGCCAATTACGCCGAGGGCAGCCTCTACCGGCTGGACAGCGGTCCGGTAAGCCAGCAACAGGTCCGCCCGGGGGTGGTGAAGGCCCTTGACCAGATCCGCGTGGCCGGCGGGCTGGTCCAGAATCTGCGGAATTTCCTCCAAAGCGGCGAACCGGATCTGCGACCGATCTCCATTAATGGACTGATCCGGGAGCTTGTTCCTACCGTGGACGTTCGCCGTTTTCAGGTCCCCTTCGAGTTTCGCCTGGAGCTGGCCAGGGATCTGCCCAAAGTGGCCGCCGATCCCCTGCAGATCCAGGAAGCCTTGCTCAACCTGATCCAGAATGCCGGGGAGGCCATGGAGAGCGAGACGCCTTCCGCTCCCCAGGTAACCATCGCTACGCACAGGAACGGAGACCAAGTCGAGATCCAGGTGCGCGACCGTGGCGTCGGCCTTCCGGCTTCCCTCCAGCAGGACCTCCACCAGCCTCTGTTTACCACCAAGGAGAAGGGTATGGGGCTGGGGCTCTCCATCTGCAGCTCCGTGGCCGAAGTCCATGGCGGCCGCTTCTGGGCCGAAGCCAATGAGGACGGGCCCGGCACCAACTTCCACTTGTCCTTGCCCGTCCATCCGAAGGAGTAGGGGCGTCTGAGCCCAAGGCGTAACGGCCGGTAGGGACGGATCGCCCGAGGGCGCGGCGGTGTTTCCGGATCGGCTTACCGGACGAGGGGGGATTGTCCTTTTGCCCGGAGTATGTAAGGTTTCCCCCTAACGGAATAAGGATGTGCCCTATCCTCTAGAGGCATGGTCTCGGATAAGCGGTGGTTGTATCCGGATCTTTGGGATAGGGGGTGGACCGCCCCCCTGGACGGACTGCCACTGCTTCTCGGGGCCCGGCCCGCCGCGGGGGAAGAACCGGGAAAAGCCAATTCCGGTGTCGGTGCCCGTTTGGCCCGGATGACTGCGAGGATACCCCATGGCTCAGGACAAGGAGCCGTCACCGACCGTTTACGTGGTGGACGACGACCCCGAGGTGCTGGAATCGGTCCGATGGTTGTTGGATTCCGTGGATGTCCCCACCCGGACTTTCGATGACCCCGAGGCCTTTGTCGAGGCCTTCGCTCCCGATCGCCCCGGATGCCTCCTTCTGGACATCCGCATGCCCGGGATGAGTGGACTGGACGTCCAGGAATGGCTGAAGCGCGCGGGGATCCAGATCCCGGTGGTCTTCGTGACCCCTCACGGCGATGTCCCTCCTGCGGTCCGGGCCATGAAGGAAGGGGCCATGGCGTTCCTGGAGAAGCCCTATCACGCCCAGGAGCTCATCGAGGTGGTCCAGCATGCCATCGAGACCGACCGCCAGCGGACCCAGGATGTCGCCCACCTGGAAACGGTGCGCGCGCGGATGGAGCACCTGACCCAACGGGAGCGCCAGGTAGCTCGCTTGGTGGTGTCCGGGTATTCCAACAAGGGCATCGCCCGCGAGCTGGGCCTGAGCCATAAGACCGTTGAGGTCCACAGGGGCCGGGTCATGACCAAGGTGGGGGCCAGCTCGACCGCCCATCTCGTGCAGATGGTCTATCAGGCGGGTGCCGATCTCCTGGAACAGGAAGCGTAGCCCGGTCCCCGCTCCGCCGCCCGATTATCGCCACCGAGCCTCAGGGTTTCCCCGTGACGGATCCCCTTCCCATCGGAAAGCTGCCTCCGGAGATTTTCGGCCGTTGCCTGGCCGATCTCCCCGTTTCCGATCCCCGCGTTTTGATCGGCCCCGGCCCAGGCCTGGACTGTGCTGTCATCGATGCCGGGGGCGAGCGCCTCCTGGTCCTCAAGTCGGATCCCATTACCTTCGTTACCGACGAGCTGGGCGAGTATCTTGTCCGGATCAACACCAACGATCTCGCCACCACCGGTGCCGATCCCGCCTGGATGCTGGTCACCCTGCTCCTTCCCGAAGACGGGACTACCGCCGAAGGGGCGCAAGGGCTGATGCGCCAGATCCACGACGCCTGTGAGCGCAACGGTATCGCCCTGGTGGGTGGCCACACGGAGATCACGCAGGGACTGGATCGGCCCATTGCAGTGGGTGCGCTCGTGGGCGAGGTCGCGCGAGATCGCCTGGTCACTCCCCGCGGGGCCCGTCCTGGGGACTGGATCCTGCTTACCAAGGTGGTGCCGATCGAGGGGACGGCGATCCTTGCCCACGAGCTCCCGGGGCGACTGGCGGGATACCTGTCGGATGCGGAGCTCGAGCGAGCCCGCGGCTACCTCACCGAGCCGGGGCTGGACGTGCTGTGCGATGCCCGTATGGCCCTGGCCAATGGACGCATCACGGCCATGCACGATCCCACCGAAAGCGGGCTGGCCGGGGCCTTGTGGGAGCTGGCGGAGGCTAGAGGGCGTGCCCTGGTTGTTGACCCGGAAGCGGTACCGGTGCCTGATCTGGGGCGGCGAGTCTGTGAGGTGCTGGGTATGGACCCCCTGGCCACCATCGCCTCGGGGGCCCTGCTTTTGACGGTGGCACCCGAGCACGGCGAAGCCGTGCGCGACGCCCTGTCCGAGGCGGGCATCTCCGCGACGCCTATCGGAGAGGTGGGGGAGGGGCCCATGGAGGTCCGCCGTCCCCCTGAGCGAGGGGGCGAATTGTGGCT
>JAHEOG010000069.1 GCA_018609925.1 Gammaproteobacteria bacterium | reverse complement strand
CGAGCCCGCCGCCCAGCCCAGCTTCAGGACCTCCTCCGGGGTGACCGGCCATTGCCCTACCCGACCCCGAACGCCGTCCGTCCCGAAAATGGCGGTCGTCTCTTCCATAGCGGCCTCCCCTGGCAAGGGTTGCGTAGGCTTGCCCGCAGTGGGCCCCAGGGGGCCACGTTGCCCGGCGACCGGATGTTCCCGCCTAGGCGGGGCCGCGGCCGGCCTGCAGGGCCCGGGTCATGGTAATGGCATCCCGCATGGGACCCACCTCGTGGACCCTCACGATAGCCGCTCCGTGAGCCACCGACCAGCCCACCACGGCGCAGTCGCCATAGATCCGCTCCCCCACGGAGCGACCCAGTACCTTGCCCACCAGGGACTTGCGGCTAGTCCCCACCACCACCGGATAACCCAGATCGGCCAGCTCGTCCAACCGGTTCATCAGGGCCAGATTGTGATCGACGGTCTTGCCGAAGCCGATCCCCGGGTCGATGAGGATGCGCGAGGCGGGGATCCCGGCTTCCCGGCAGCGCTCGGCCCGTTGGCCCAGATAGGCGCACACCTCCGCCACGACGTCGCCGTAGCGGGGATCCTCCTGCATGGTCTCGGGGGTGCCCTGCATGTGCATGAGGCAGACCGGCACCCCGAGCTCGGCGGCGGCGGCCAGGGCGTCCGGATCGTGCTCCAGGGCCGAGACATCGTTGATCATGGCCGCGCCGGCGGCCACCGCCGCCCGCATCACCGCCGCCTTACGGGTGTCCACCGAGATGGCAACGCCCAGCTCGGCCAGGGCCTCCACCACCGGCAGGACCCGTTCCAGCTCCTCCCCCTCCGGCACCTCGGTGGCCCCGGGCCGGGTCGATTCCCCGCCGATGTCGAGGATGTCGGCCCCTTCGGCCACCAGGGTGCGGGCGTGGGCCCGGGCCGCATCGGGGTCCAGGTAGCGCCCCCCGTCGCTGAAGGAATCCGGGGTGGCATTGACCACCCCCATGACCCGGGGACGATCCAGGGTCAGGGTATGGACACCTAGGGCAAGCTCGCGAGGCATGGGGGCTCCGTGTTTCCGTCTGGGCGGGAGGAAAGACCCGGGAAGACGACAAAAAAGCGCGGCCCGAACGGATCGGACCGCGCTCAGGGGTCGGGCCAGGCCGCCCTTAGGGCTGTTCCACCGGGGCACCGCCGGGGGACTGGACCCGGTCCCCGGAGTCCTCGTCGGAGGGCGCCGGCTGCGGGCTCGGCCCGCCACCGTCGGAGTCCTCCGGCGGGCGAGGGTCGCGGCCCTCCACGATGTCGCGGATCTGGGCCGAGTCCAGGGTCTCCCACTGGAGCAGGGCCTGCGCCATCCGATCCAGGATCTCCTTGTTCCCTTCGATGAGCTCGCGGGCCCGCTTGTACTGGGTCTCGATGATGGAGCGCACCTCGGCGTCGATCTCCTGGACGGTGGTCTCGGAGATGTTCTTGTGCTGGGTCACCTCGCGGCCGAGGAAGACCTCTTCCTCCTTCTCGCCGTAGGTGAGCGGGCCCAGCTTCTCCGACATGCCCCACTCGGTCACCATCTTGCGGGCCATCTCGGTGGCGCGCTCGATGTCGTTGCCGGCGCCGGTGGTCATCTGGTCCAAAAAGACCTGCTCGGCGATGCGCCCACCCATGAGGATGGCGATGTTGTCGAGCAGCTCCTGGCGCTCGTAGTTGTAGCGGTCTTCGTCGGGCAGCTGCATGGTGATGCCCATGGCCTGCCCGCGCGGGATGATGGAGACCTTGTGCACCGGATCGGAGCCGGGCAGCAGCTTAGCCACGAGGGTGTGCCCGGACTCGTGGTAGGCGGTAGTGCGGCGCTGCTCCTCGGACAGGACGATGGACTTGCGCTCCAGGCCCATCAGGACCTTGTCCTTGGCCTGCTCGAAGTCCCGCATCTCCACCAGGCGCCCGTTGCGCCGGGCCGCCATGAGCGCTGCCTCGTTGACCAGGTTCTCCAGGTCCGCCCCGGAAAAGCCGGGCGTGCCCTTGGCGATGGTATGGGGATCCACGTCATCGCCGTGGGGCACCTTCTTCATGTGCACCTTGAGGATGAACTCCCGGCCGCGCACGTCCGGGCGGGGCACGGTCACCTGCCGGTCGAAGCGCCCCGGGCGCAGCAGGGCCGGATCGAGCACATCGGGGCGGTTCGTGGCCGCCACCACGATGACCCCTTCGTTGCCCTCGAAGCCGTCCATCTCCGTCAGGAGCTGATTCAGGGTCTGCTCGCGCTCGTCGTGGCCGCCGCCGAGGCCCGCGCCGCGCTGGCGCCCCACGGCGTCGATCTCGTCGATGAAGATGATGCACGGGGCGTGCTTCTTGGCCTGCTCGAACATGTCCCGGACCCGGGAGGCGCCCACGCCCACGAACATCTCCACGAAATCGGAGCCGGAGATGGAGAAGAAGGGAACCCCGGCCTCACCGGCGATGGCCTTGCCCAGCAGGGTCTTCCCGGAACCGGGCGGGCCGGTGAACAGCACGCCCTTGGGGATGTGGCCGCCCAGCTTCTGGAACTTCTCGGGCTCCTTGAGGAAGTCCACCAGCTCCTCGACCTCCTCCTTGGCCTCGTCGATGCCGGCGACGTCCTCGAAGCGGACCTTGTTGCTGTCGTCGGTGAGCATCTTGGCCTTGCTCTTGCCGAACGACATGGCGCCCTTGCCGCCGGCGCCGCCCCCCTGCATCTGCCGCATGAAGAAGATCCACACGGCGATCAGCAGCAGCATGGGGAACCAGGAGATCAGGATGGAGGCCAGCATCGACGTCTGCTCTTCCGGCTTGGCCGTGATGGCGACGTCCTGCTGGCGCAGGTCCTGGACGAAGCCCGAATCCTTGGGGGCGTAGGTGGAGAACTTCTGGCCATCCAGGTAGCTGCCGTCGATCTTGTTGCCCTTGACGGTCACCTGGGTGACATTGCCCTGCTCCACCTGGTGCATGAACTCGGAGAAGCTCACTTCCTGGCCCGGGCGCTCGGTCTGGGAAAAGCTCTGGAACACCATGACCAGCACCAGCCCGATCACCAGCCACAGGGCAATGTTCTTCGTGACGTTATTCACGGTTGCTCCTCGTCCGTTCTGGAGACAGCCTCGCGAGCCTGGCCGGCCCCTACCACCGAGCCACTCACTCTAGGACCGGCGACCAGGCGACGCAATGCGGCCCGCGCGGGGCCCGAATTCAGCCACGGCATGTCGGGCCGGCCTTTCCAAAGTCCGGCCCAAACAAATAAGACCGGTCACACCCGGGTCAGTT
>JAHEOG010000068.1 GCA_018609925.1 Gammaproteobacteria bacterium | reverse complement strand
GGGTCTCCGCGGGCCCGAGCACCTCGATGCCGAGCGTGAGCTCGGGGCGTTCCGCGGGCGTCAGGGGTGGGTAGCGGGGATCCCGGAAGGCCGCTCGGTAGGCATTGTTCGCCACCTCGTGTACCAAGGGGCGCTGGGCCTCGGTGGAGCCGAGACAGCCGCGGAGATGTCCCCCAAGCCGGAGGGTGACGAAGGCCGCTCCGGGCTCGCGTAGGGGAGAGGGGTAGCGGTGGGGATCCGGCTCGGACGGCCCCTCTCCAGCCAACCCCTGATCGATGGCGGCGTGGGCGAGCTCGTGCAGCTCCTCGCCGAAGGGCCGGATCCAGGGAAGGGGCCCCGGGTCGTGGCGAACCGGGCGGGGGGAGGTCGACCCGCTCATGCCGCCTCCTCCAGCAGGAAGGCCCCGTAGCCCACCACCCGCTCGGGCGGGGCCCCGGCGTCGGCGGAGGTGGCCAGCTCGGCGGTGGTGATCCGGTGCCCGGCCCGTTTCGCCAGCCACAGCAGGCCGGCAATGGGCTCGAAGCCGCAGGCGTTCTCCGGGCCCAGGCTGTCGTGGTCCAGGGCCTCGATGGCCTCGGCGGTTTCCCGGTCCTGGCGCCGCGCGGAGGCGTCGTCGAGGTAGTGGGAGAGGTCCGAGCTCACCACCACCAGGGTTCGCTCATCGTCCCAGAGCCGCTCCAGAAGTGCCCCAATCTCCTCCGGCTCCGATCGGCCCACCGCCAGGGGGACCACACTGAACTCCCCCAGAATCTCCTGCAGGAGGGGGAGCTGGACCTCCAGGCTGTGCTCCCGGCCGTGGGCGTCGGCCCGGACCGGCAGATCCCCGCAATCGCGGGCGTCCACCGGGATCCGGCCCAACGGGGTGCGCAGATACGCCGCCGGGGGCAGCGCGATCCCCGGGAAGGGCACGAAATGGGAGGGCCCAGCCAGAATCACCCGCTCGATGGCGTCGGCCCGGGCTGCCACGGCCGCGTAGGCGCGACCGGCGACACTGCCGGAGAACGGGTAGGCCGCGTGCGGCGCAATGACCGCCTTGGGCACCGGATCCCGGGGATCCGGTGCCCGCTCCAGCAGGCTCCGGACCTCCGCTTGCAGTGCCTCGGGATCGCTCGGGTAGAACTTCCCGGCCACGGCGGGGGCGCGCTCTTCGATGCTCAACGGCTCCTTCCTCCCTGCCTTTCCTCACAAAGGTGTAGGGAGGAGGCCCCCTTTTCAACCCCCTTCGCGTTTGAAATCGGGCCGGCTCGAACCCATCTAGGGGGGAGGACGATGGCTCCGCGAGGGCCAAAGGAGTGTTGCGTTGAGCGAGCGCGAACAGTTGGAAGGCGTTGCCACCCGCTATTGGCATCAATTGGACGACGGCCGGATCCAGTGCGATCTGTGCCCCCGCTTCTGCAAGCTCAAGGAGGGCCAGCGGGGGCTGTGCTTCGTCCGCGGCCGCCAGAGCGATCAGATCGTGCTGACGACCTACGGCCGCTCCTCTGGTTTCTGCGTCGATCCCATCGAGAAGAAGCCCCTGAACCACTTCCTGCCCGGGAGCTCGGTGCTGTCCTTCGGCACCGCCGGCTGCAACCTGGCCTGCAAGTTCTGCCAGAACTGGGACATGAGCAAATCCCGGCAGATGGACACGCTCGCCGACCAGGCCTCGCCCGAGCTGGTGGCCTACACGGCCGAGCGCGTCGGGGCCGCCTCCATCGCCTTCACCTACAACGACCCCGTGATCTTCCACGAGTACGCCATCGACATCGCCCGCGCCTGCCACGAGCGCGGGATCCGTACAGTGGGGGTCTCCGCCGGCTACGTCTGCCCCGAGCCCAGGGCCGAGTTCTACGCCCACATGGACGCGGTGAACATCGACCTGAAGGCATTCACCGAGCGCTTCTACAAGCGCCTCACCGGCTCGGATCTGGGGCCCGTGCTCGATACGGTGCGCTACCTCTACCACGAGACCGACGTCTGGCTGGAGCTGACCACACTGCTGATCCCGGGGGAGAACGACAGCCCCGAGGAGATCGACGCCATGACCCGCTGGGTCCGGGACGAGCTGGGCCCCGATGTGCCCATGCACTTCACCGCCTTCCATCCCGACTTCAAGATGCCGGACCATCCGCCGACCCCGCCGGAGACCCTCAACCGGGCACGGCGCATCGCCCTGGCCAACGGCATCCGCTACGCCTACACCGGCAATGTCCACGACAAGGCCGGCCAGAGCACCTACTGCCACCACTGCGGCGAGCGGGTGATCGGCCGGGACTGGTACCAGCTCTCCGAGTGGGGCCTCGACACGGATGGACGGTGCCGGGGCTGCGGTACCCCCTGCGCCGGCGTCTTCGCGGAGGGTCCCGGGGGCTGGGGTCCCCGGCGCGTTCCGGTGCGTCCGGCGGATTTCGCCGCCGAGCTCGGCGAGGCCGGAGGCGCCTGACCCCGCCAACGCCTCCGCGGGCCCGGTTCGAAGACACGGCAACCAAGCTAACCCCAATCCCAGAGGAGGAGGGCCATGGCCATGCGTCTGACCAGCACCGCCTTCGGTGAGGGCGAGCCCATCCCCGCCGAGCACTCCTGCGAGGGAAGCGACCGGTCCCCGCCCCTGCAGTGGCAGGGCGCCCCGGAGGGCACCCAGAGCTTCGCGCTCGTCTGCGACGACCCCGATGCACCCGGAGGCACCTTCGCCCACTGGGCGATCTACGACATCCCCGCCGAGGTGACCTACCTGGAGAGCGGTCATTCCGCTCCGGACGGGCCCAGCCGCTACCCGGAGGGCACCAATGACTTCGGCCGGGCGGCCTGGGGCGGGCCGTGCCCGCCACCGGGGCATGGGCCGCACCAGTACCACTTCCGCGTCCTTGCCCTGGGCGTGACCTCACTGGACAGCCCGGACGGGACCCGGGTCCCCGAGGTGGAGCGAATGGCCCGGGACCATGTCCTGGACGAGGCCCGGCTGGTGGGGCTCTACGAGCGCTGATCCCCGCGTTGGCCGGAATTCGCCTTCCCCGGAATGGGCCTTCTCTGGTACAAGCGGGGGACGCCCCGGAGGGGAATCATGCGCCGCCTGGCCGGAGAGCCGATGGTCCGCTGGGTCGGCCCCGCCCTTTTGTCGGTCGTCGTTACCGCTTGCGGCCCGAGCCCCCGAACCCCCGAGCCCGAGGGGGCCGAAGCCGGGGCTGTCCCGTCCGCCGACGCCGCCCCGGCGGCCCGGGCCGTGGAGGCGGCCCGGGCCCAGGAAGGGGTCCCCTACCGCTTCGGCGGCGACGGCCCTGGAGCCTTCGACTGCAGCGGTCTGGTCCACTTTGCCTACGATCGGGCCGGGGTGGATCTGCCCCGGACGGTGGCCCGGCAGCGGCGCCGGAGTGAGCCGGTCGATCCCGAGCGGCTGCGACCCGGGGACCTGCTGTTCTTCCGCTTCGCCGACAAGGTGGCCCATGTCGGCCTGTATCTGGGCGATGGCCGGTTCATCCACGCCCCCAAGAGGGGGGGACGGGTCGAGCGGGCCGAGCTGGAGCGGGCGTTCTGGCGGGAGCGGCTCGTGGAGGCGGGGCGACCCTACTAGGCCCGCCTGCGGAGCCCTCAGAGGAGGCTGAGCTGGGTCCCGGAGGGCGGGGGAGGCGCCGTGAAGCGGGTGCTATCCAGGACCCGTTCGCGGGCGCTCAGGCCGAGGCGCCGGCAGGCCAGGTCGAAGCGCCGGGCGATCATCTCCGCGTAGGCCCCGGTGCCGGTCATTCGCGTGCCGAACTCGGGATCGTTGGCGCGGCCCTCGCGGGCCTCGGTCAGCCGGCTCATAACGTGGTTGGCCTTCAGCGGGTAGTGGGCGGTCAGCCACTCCCGGAACAGGCCCTCCACCTCGTGCGGCAGACGCAGCAGGACGTAGCCCGCGCTGGTGGCTCCCGCAGCGGCCACGGCCTCCAGGATGACCTCCATCTCGCCATCGGTGAGCACCGGTACCACCGGTGCCACCAGCACCCCCACCGGGATCCCCGCCTCGGCCAAGGTCCGGATGGTGGTCAGGCGACGGTTGGGGGCCGCCGCCCGGGGCTCCATGCGCCGGGACAGCTCGCGGTCGAAGGTGGTCACCGAGACCGTGACCGTGGCCAGATCCTCCCGCGCCATGGCGGCGAGGATGTCGAGATCCCGCTCCACCAGCGCGGACTTGGTGACGACCGAGACGGGATGCCGGCTGCGCTGCAAAACCTCCAGGACCTGACGGGTGATCCGGTAGCGCTTCTCCAGGGGCTGGTAGGGATCGGTGTTGGTGCCCAGGGCCATGGGCGCGCATTGGTAGTCCGGCTGCGCCAGCTCCTCCTCCAGAAGCCGCGGCGCATCGGGCTTGGCCAGGATCCGGCTCTCGAAGTCCAGCCCCGGGGAGAGGTCCCAGTAGGCGTGGCTCGGGCGGGCGTAGCAGTAGACGCAGCCGTGCTCGCAGCCGCGGTAGGGGTTTACGGAGCGGTCGAAGGGCAGATCGGGGGAGTCGTTCCAGGCGATCGCCGTGCGTGCGGCGTCGTGGGCCACCTGGGTCTGCAGGCGGGGGGGATCGAGGTCGCGGCTGCCCCAGCCGTCATCCACGGGCTCGCGGGTGACCGGCTCGAAGCGCCCCTCCGGATTGAGCTCCAGGTCCCGCTGCAGGCGCAGAGCGGCCTGGAGGCGGGTTACGGAGCGTCCGGAGAACCGCCAGGGGGCCTCCCGGCGCTCCAGGGGGTCCAGGATGCCTACCCGGACCATGAGCCGGAGCTGGTCCGCTCCCAGGCCGCTGGCCCGGCTCAGCTCCCCCAGGGTGTAGACGGTGCGCTCGTCGAGGACCACGCCAGTAATGGGCGCCGGTGGCTGGGCCATGGCTCACACCCCCAGATGCGCGCGCGGGTTGAACGGCATCGCCTCGGCCAGCTGGCGGTAGCGGGCCTCCTGATCCTCGTTCTCCGGCCGGGGGACCTTGATCTGGAGGATCACGTACTGGTCGCCCGGATGGCTACCCGGCAGCCCTCGTCCCTTGAGCCGCAGCTTCTGCCCCGACTGGGCCCCGCGGGGGATGTTGAGCTGGACTGTGCCGCCGAGCGTGGGCACCGGCACCCGATCGCCCAGGCCGGCTTCCCAGGGGGCGATGGGCAGGTGCAGGTAGATGTCCTTGCCGTCCACCTGGAAGTGGCGATGGGGCTGGATGTGGACCTCCAGGTAGAGGTCCCCGGCGGGGCCGCCGCCCATCCCGGGGCGACCCTGCCCGCCCAGCCGGATCTGCTGCCCGTCCCGGATCCCGGCCGGGATGTTCACGTCCAGGCTGCGGGTCCGATTGACCACCTGGCCGCGCTCGTCTCTCTCCGGGACCCGCAGCTGGATGCGGCGCTGGCCCCCCCGATAGGCCTCCTCCAGGGGGATCTCGATCCGGGCGTGGCTATCCTCCCCCTGAGCGGTGAACCCGCCGGGACCGCCCCACGCGGCCCCTCGGCCTCCCAGTCCGCCCAGCCCGCCGCCGAACAGGTTCTCGAAGAACTCGCTGAACTCCTCGGCGCCCATGCCGCCCATACCGCCCATGCCGGCGCTACCCGAGCGGGCTTCGCCGCCGCCGAAGCCGAAGACCGACTCCCACCCCGGCGGGGGCTCGAAGGACTCGCCCTGCTGCCATCCGGAGCCGAGCTGGTCGTAGGCGGCGCGCTTCTCGGGATCGGACAGGACCTCATAGGCCTCCTTGACCTCCTTGAAGCGCTCCTCGGCGTCGGGCTCCTCGCTGACATCCGGATGATACTTGTGGGCGAGCTTGCGATAGGCTCGTTTGATCTCGTCGTCACCGGCATCGCGGGACACGCCGAGGATCTTGTAGTAGTCCTTGTACTCCATGCGGCTCTCCGGGCAGGCCTGAAAGGTCCGCGTTGCGTCCGAGCCGAACGGGAAACAGGGGAAGTCCCCTGTTCGCTCGGCTCCCCCGGGAGCGAAACCCCTCCCCGACCTAGCGGGGACGGTCCCCGACCGGGACCGGGTGAGGCTTTAGGATTCCACCTCGATCTTGCGGGGCTGCACCCGTTCCTGCTTGGGGATCGAGATCGCCAGCACCCCGTTGCGGCAGCGGGCCTGGACCTTCTCCGAGTCGGCGGTGTCGGGCAGGGTGAACCGCCGGTAGAAGGTCCCGCGGACCCGCTCCAATCGCTTGTACTTGGCGAGCTCTTCCTCGCTCTGCTCGGGCTGACGCTCCCCGCGCAGGGTCAGGATCCCGTTCTCCAGGGTGACCTCGATGCTGTCGGGATCCACTCCGGGGACATCGGCGGTGATCATGTACTGATCGGTGTCCTCGGCGACGTCCACCGGCGGGCTCCAATCGCTCGCCACCGCGGCGCTTGGGCCGGGGCTGTCCTCGTCTTCCAGGCGGTGATCGAACAAGCGGTTCATCTCGCTCTGGAGCTGGGACAGGGTGCGCAGCGGATCGTAGCGGCTAAGGGCCATGACTGCCTCCTCCCGTTGGGTGGGCGATCCGTAGGCGGATCGCCGATGGATTGCGCTTTCTATCCCCGGATTTGGGGACATCCGGGCGCTTTTCAAGAGGTTTGGGCCCGAAGCCCCATCTCGGAACACTCGCGAGGCCCAATGCGTCACGTTAGGCTGTCGAGGCCACGTCATTCGGAGGAATCCTTTGTTACGTAGCATGCCCCTTTTCTCCTGCCTTCGGCCCAAAAAAGGGAAGCGGTTGGCGGTTCTGCTGCTGGTCGCCGTCGCCGGATGCCAAAACGCTTCTGCGCCCGAGGCCAATACCACCCTGCGCGCCATCCAGGAGAGCGGGACCCTCAAGGTACTGACCCGCAACGCCCCGACCACCTACTACATCGAGCGCGGCACCCGGAAGGGCCTGGAATACGAGCTGGCCAGGCGCTTCGCGGAGGAGCTCGGGGTGCAGCTGAAGATCATCGTCATCGACGACATTGGGCGGATCCTGGAGGCCTTGGCCAATGGCCGAGGCCACCTTGCCGCCGCCGGGCTGACCCGGACCGAGGCGCGCCAAGAGCGGTTCGCTTTCGGCTCGGTTTACCAGAGCGTGCAGCAGCAGGTGGTCTGCCGACGCGGACAGAAGCTGCCCGAGGGGCCGGCCGAGCTGGCGGATCGGGAGCTGTTGGTGCTGGAGGATTCCAGCTATGTGGAGCGACTACAGGAGCTAAAAGGGAAGCACCCCGAGCTGGACTGGCGGGCCACCGACGACCTCGCCACGGAGCAGATCATGGCCCGGGTTTGGCAGCGCAAGGTGGACTGCACGGTGGCGGATTCCAACATCGTGGCCCTCAACCGGCGCTACTATCCCGAGCTGGTGGTGGCCTTCCCCCTGAGCGAGGAGCAGGGCTTGGCCTGGGCCCTGCCCAAAGGGGCACAGGCCCTGCAGGCGAAGATCGAGACCTGGATGGCGGGCCTGGAGAAGCGCAACCGCCTCGGCGCGCTGCGGGACCGCTATTACGGTCATGTCCAGATCTTCGACTACGTCGACATCGCCACCTTCCGTCGACGCATCGACTCCAGGCTGCCCAAGTACCAGGCCGCCTTCCGGAAGGTGGCCAAGGACCACCCGCAGATCGACTGGCACCTGCTGGCCGCCCAGGCCTATCAAGAATCCCACTGGGATCCACGCGCTCGCAGCCCCACCGGAGTGAGGGGCATCATGATGCTGACCCAGAACACCGCCCGGTCCCTGGGAGTCTCCAATCGCCTGGACGTGCAGGCCAGCATTCGGGGGGGAGTGCAGTGCCTGGCCCGGATGAGGAGCCAGTTGCCGGATTCCATCGAGGAGCCGGACCGAACCTGGATGGCCCT
>JAHEOG010000067.1 GCA_018609925.1 Gammaproteobacteria bacterium | reverse complement strand
CTCCCCCTGCGTGTGCGATACATCGAAGCACTCGAGGCGCTCCGGCACGGCCTCCAGGCCCAGGGAGTCGGTCAAGGCCAGGTAGCGGGCCTCGCCGCTGGCCATCTCCGCGGCCCGGCGCTCCAGCGCATTATCCGCATTGCGCTCGGCCATGACCACCCAGCGCTTCTTCTCCCCGCGCCGGGGATGGGTGATGGTCACCTTCCGGCCCATGCGCTCGGCGAGGGCCGCCTCAAGGTACGCTTTGCCCTCCAGTGCCCGATTGACTACCACGTTGGAGGGAATGGGCTTGTCGTCGTAGAACTGGGTCAGGAAGGCCTCCAGGATCCCCTCAGGGGCCACTCCCTCGGTGTGCTTGGGGAAGAAGGCCCGGTTGCCCAGGTTCCGCCCGCCACGGATAAAGAACACCTGCACGCACGCCAGCCCGCGGGAGGTCCGGACCGCGATGACATCGTGATCCCCGGTGCTGCCGCTGACGTGCTGCTCCTCCTGGACCCGCCGGATGGCTCGGATCTGATCGCGTTTGCGGGCCGCGTCCTCGAAGCGCATCTCTGCCGAGGCCGCCTCCATCCGCTCCGTCAGCTCCCGGGTGAGCTCCTCCCCGCGTCCCTCCAGGAAGAGCTCGGCCTGGCGGACGTACTCCTGATAGGTCTCGTAGTCGACTTCCCCCGTGCAGGGACCGCTGCAGCGCTCGATCTGGAACTGTAGGCAGGGACGGCTGCGGTTGGCGAAGAAGGTGTCCTCGCACTGGCGGATGGGGAAGATCTTCTGCATGAGCTTCAGGGTCTCCCGCACCGCGCCGGCGGAGGGATACGGCCCGAAATAGCGCCCCTTCTCCTTCTGGGCTCCCCGGTGGAAGGCCAGGCGGGGATAGGGGTGGTTGCGGGAGAGGAAGATGTAGGGGTAGCTCTTGTCGTCCCGGAGGAGGACATTGTAGCGGGGACGGTGGCTCTTGATCAGATTGCTCTCAAGGAGCAGGGCCTCCGTCTCGGTGTGGGTCAAGGTGACCTGGATGTCGCCCACCTGGCGGGTAAGGGCCCGCTCCTTGGGATCGGTATCGGCGCTCTGGAAGTGATTGCGAATGCGGGCCCGGATGTCCCGAGCCTTGCCGACGTAGACCACCTGCCCCGCCGAATCCAGGATCCGGTAGACCCCGGGACGGGAAGGCAGGTTCTTGATCAGGGCATTGGGTTCCTGGCCTTCGGTCATGGCTAGCCGGGTCGCCTATTGCCCGCTGGTGAAAAGGGGAACATTACGGGGCTTTAAGACCAGCAGGAGCCCCATCCCCGCCAGGAAGCCGCCGATGTGGGCTGCCCAGGCAACGCCACCGCCCTCTCCCCCACCGGCGAAGAGGCTGCTCAGGAATTGGAAGACGAACCAAAGGATCAGCACCGCCAGCGCCGGCAACCGCAGCACCGTCAGGATGAACCCAATGGGGACCAGGACTCCGACCTTCGCCTGAGGGTAGAGCAGCAGGTAGGCCCCCAGGACCCCGGAGATGGCGCCGGAGGCCCCGATCATGGGCGCTTCCGATCCGGGATTGGTGTAGATGTGTAACAAAGCGGCAAGCACGCCCGAGACCACATAGAAAAGGAGGAAGCGCCCATGTCCCAGGGCATCCTCCACATTGTTTCCGAAAATCCATAGATACAACAGATTCCCGGCCAGGTGCAGGAAACCGCCATGGAGGAACATGCTGGTAACCAGCGTGGCCATGCGGGGGACGGAGCCCGCCACCTGGGGGGCCAGGGTGGCATCGCCGGCGATGACCGCCGGGATGGCTCCGAGCCGGTAGATCCACAGGTTGGTAGTCTGAGGATCCAGCGACGCCTGGAACAGGAACATCGCCACGCAGGCCCCCATCAGACCCACCGTAAAGAAGGGGGGCCGGCGCGTGGGATTGTCGTCGTAGAGGGGAATCAAGCCGGACTCCCTTCAGGCCCGGACCCAACCCCCGGAACGGGCCCGAAAAAGGGCGAGTGGACGCACGGGATTGGGCTAACCCCAGGCGGAGCCACCCAGGCGCCGGAGGTAGTCCCAGGTATAGATGCCGGTATCGTGGCCGTCGTCGAACTGGAGCTGGACCGCGTAGTTCCCCACCGGCTGGAAGTTCAGGATGTCGATGTCCTCCTTGCCGGTGATGGTCTTCTCCTGTCCCGGCCCATGGCCCTTGCAGTCCGCGCAGGGGCACTCCACCCGGAGGTGCTCGTAGGTCAGCTTGGAGACCTCGCCGTCGTCCCACTCGATCTCCAGGATCTTGGAAACGGTATGGGGCCGGATCTCAACGGGGCGGGGGCCGTTGCCGGTCATGGCTGTCAGCTCCTTGCTCGTCGGGGTCCCGTTCCCGCTGGGGGTTAAGGGACGAGGGCGGATGTGGTACAAAGCCGTGCCTCGGAGGGGCCGGCCCTGTCGCGCGCCGATTAGGCGGTCCCCTTCCATTCCGGGCCCACGCAACGGGTCCGCTCACGCATGGCGCGAAGGAAACCATGAAGATCGAGGCGCTGCAAATCCGGAAAGGCAACATCCTCGAGCTCGACGGAGGCCTCTGGCGGGTGCTCAAGACCGAGCACACCAAGCCGGGCAAAGGAGGCGCTTTCGTCCAGACCGAGCTGAAGCACCTTGAGGAGGGCACCAAGACCAACCGCCGCTTCCGCTCGGAGGACAAGGTGGAAAAGGCGATGGTCGAGCCCCGGAAGATGCAGTACCTCTACCACGACGGGGCCAATTACGTATTTATGGACCAAGGGACCTTCGACCAGGTTCTCCTGGAGGAGGAAACCCTGGAGGGCGCCACGGATTTCCTGCTGCCCAACACCGAGGTGGAGGTCCTGTTCCACAATGAGCGGCCGGTGGGGATCGAGCTGCCCAAGGCCGTGGAGCTGAAGGTGGTGGACGCGGAGCCGGTGGTGAAGGGCCAGACCGCCAACGCCTCCTACAAGCCCGCTCAGGTGGAGACCGGGGTGACCGTCATGGTGCCCCAGTTCGTGAATGCCGGCGACGTAATTCGGGTAAACCCCGCCGACGGCACCTACGAGGACCGGGTTAACTAGGTTCCGGTCAGTCTACGCCGAGGCCCAACGCCAAGGCGCCAAACCGCCAAGGGCGCAGAGACCACCAAGAAAAAACCAAGAACTACTTCTAAAAGACGTTAAATCAAAACCCTAAAGTAACAAATTAAAATTATGATATTCTTCTAGTTTTTCTTGGCGCCTCCGCGTCTTGGCGTTCTCAGCGCCTGGGGTTGAAAGGGCTCTAGCCCTTAACCACAACCAGGGGCTCGACCCGGGCCACCCGGCGGGAGAGTCCCGCCCCTTCTGCACCCCGAACCACTTCCTCCACCGTCTTGTAGGCCCCCGGCGCCTCCTCGGCCACTCCCCTTAGAGAGGGGCTGCGCACCAGGATCCCCTGGTCCTTCAGGTCCCGGACCACCTGCTCGCCCCGCCATTGCTTGAGGGCCTGCCTCCGGCTCATGCGCCGCCCCGCCCCGTGGCAGGAGCTGCCGAAGGACAGGGCCTCGTTGCCCTCTTCCCCGACAAGGATATAGCTGGCTGTGCCCATGGTCCCGCCGATCAGCACGGGCTGGCCGGTGCTGCGCAGGTCCGCGGGCAGCGCGGGATTTCCGGCGCCGAAGGCCCGCGTGGCTCCCTTTCGGTGGACGAACAGGCGCCGCCGGGCCCCCTCCACCTCGTGCTCCTCCTCCTTGCAGGTGTTGTGGGAGACATCGTAGAGCACGGATGACTCGGCCTCGGGAAAGACCTCGGCGAAGGCCTGGCGGGTCAAGTGGGTAAGGATTTGGCGGTTGGCCAGGGCGCAGTTGATGCCGGCGGCCATGGCCCCCAGGTAAGCCTCTCCCTCGGGGGAGCGCAGGGGAGCGCAGGCCAGCTCCTTTTCGGGAAGGTCGATCCCGTAGCCTTTGGCCGCTTTGACCATGCCCTTGAGGGCCTCGCTGCCGATCTGGTGGCCGAGTCCCCGCGAGCCGCAGTGGATGGTTACCAGAACACCGTCTTCCGCCAGCCCAAAGGCTGCCGCGGCCTTCGAATCGTGGATAGCTGCCACGCGCTGGACCTCCAGGTAATGGTTCCCGGAGCCCAGGGTCCCCATTTCGTCCCGTTGGCGCTCCCGGGCCCGTGCGGAGACCTGCTCGGGATCGGCCTGGGCCATGCGTCCCCCTTCCTCGGTCCGCTCCAGATCCGCGGGGTCCCCGTAGCCCTCCGCCACCGCCCACCGGGCACCCCCGGCGAGCATGCCTTCCATCTGGGCTTCGGAGAGGTGGATCTTACCGCGGCTGCCCAGACCG
>JAHEOG010000066.1 GCA_018609925.1 Gammaproteobacteria bacterium | reverse complement strand
TACGGGACAGAAAGGAGCGCGGGTCCAACTCGATCAATCCAATCAGCGTCTCAGCGACGATCCGCGCACCCACGGGGCCGAGCCCCTCTCCCTCCTCGAAGAGGCCCGGTTCCGTCTCACGACCGATCCGCTCCGCTTCGACAAGGAGGTAATACCAGAGTGGGATGCCGTTACTGAGGTCAATCTCCGAGCTAGTGAGATCGCGTGCGCTTTCGGAGACATTCGCAATCTCGTCCTCATCCCGGCCCATCGTCCGGGCTACTTCCTCGCCGGAGGGAAGCAAGAACGCCTGTCCGCGAAGCAAATTGCGCGTAGCCAGTGACTGCTCGCCTGATGGGGGAATAAACGGCAGCTTTAAGAATTCCGAGGCGAGCTTCCGATCCAGTGTTTCAGCCTTTTGGACGTTTCGATTCAGACTCGTATTGACAAGCTCGTACCAGTCCACAACAGCGTCGAGATTATCGAGGGGCTCAAACCCCCTTCCAAGCGTTTGTCCGAACACTTCAAAGGTGGAACCACCTTCCTGAACCCGCACCCTCTGCGGAACCATCGAGTGCCCAAATCGGTAGGCCGCCACTGCGAACTCAACCGGGATATAAGGAATTTCGCTCTTCGGGCAGTAATACCGCCGGCCGCTCCCCAAGATGTCGGCCACCACGGCCTGACCGCAGATAAGCGGAAGGTATTCTTGCAACACGACCCACTGGTAGTGCCAGCGCGTCAGGCGCCGGGCTTCCTCGAATAGCTCTTCTTCCGGAATCGTTTCACCACCGAGCCCGGAATCGTAGAGCATCTGGGCAACTCCGTTGTGAAAGCGGATCATCGCCAGATGGAGCTGGGAGAGGATGCGGTTTTCATCATTGCGATGGTCGCCAATGACCGCCGTCCCCTCTGGCGAACGCCAAAGGTCCTGCGCCGCCAAGTACGGAGGTTGCGCCTCCGTACTTCCATTGTTGTTGATTTGGGCGGCTGTGCCGTCCGCACCTGTCAGCAGCTTCACCCCGGCGAAGGGACCACTCTGGCGGTACAGGAAGGAATTGGCTTCAGGTCCAGTCCCGTAGATGTTGTCAAGATCAAGGGTTGGCGTGCGGACGTTGGATACCTCTTCGGCTTCACTGACGCCGGAGAGGCTGGAGGTGACATCGAGCGTGATGTCGTGGTCAATGAATTGGCCGAAGAAGATTTGGCCGACGGGAACCGACTCGTTTCGGTCCGAACCGGTCCCCCCATCCATTGGTCCACCTAGGGCGCCAAGTTTCCGAAGCGATTCGGCTGGGATATAGAGCGGAGGCAGAGAAAAGAGTCGGCCAAACCGGTCGCCCTGCCCGGCTTCGTGCCCATAATGGTAAAAGGCTGGCATGCCTTTCAGCTGATTGATCCCATGATGACGAGCCATAGTGCTATCCCGTGGTTTGATCAGACAGTTGGGGAGATGGGAATGCTTAGGAAAGCTTCAGGGAGAACCTTTCCCGCCTCTTCTCCGGCGAACGGATTCTCTGTTTCACTCCTCTACCAGGGCGATGAAAAACCCTTTTCATCGCCCTGGTAGGCGAAGCTAGGACTGAATTCTATGCCCCGGAAGTCCAGCTCCTGCTAGAAGCGGTCGCTGAGGTAGGTCGGCCCCTTGTCATATCCTTCGGGAAATGGAAGGCCTCGCCACCTGGCTCAGGGCCTTGTCGCACCGGACCGCGTCTTCCGTAGAAAGCTCCTCGGCCGCTAGGCTCATGCGGATGACATAGAGGCTGAGGACGGCTTCGGCGGCAATGGCCCAATGTGGCGGCCTCATCCCGCCGGTAGCTCAAGTGACCCTGCCCAATCTCGGTAGGGAGAGGCTTGGCCATCCGATAACGGGCCAGGGCCTTTTCCACCCGCCGGCCGATGTCGCCGCAGGCCTTGAGCCGCCCTTCCACCACCACTCGTTCGCTCCTAGCCAAGCTTTCCTCGGTGGCCGCCAGCAGAGCCTTGTACCTGCTGGCCCGGGACTCGGCTAGCTCGGGGTTGCGGCAAGCCACCGACAGGCCACGAGGCGCTCGCCGAAGTAATTGTCGGAGGCCACCTCCACGAGGTGGTACGGTCGAAGCGCCCCATCTACAGGAGCCCATCCTCGCTACAGGAGTCCGTCCTCGCCTGCGAGCAGCGGGATGGTGTTGCGGCGCAGGGCGGGCGGTGATCCCGTCATGGCCTTGAGGGGCCAGATTGTCCCGGCTGCGGGCGTTGGTGACCAGGCCCCGTCGCCGACCACAATGACCCTCTTCAGGCTCAGGCGCTGCTGGAAGCGGGCGACCTCGGTGGATAGGGTCGAAGGATCGGCGGTATTGCTGGCACAGCCCTGGCGGGTCCGCCCTCGGCGTGGGGGCCGCCAAGCCGACCGCGATCGGGCGCTTGCCCCGGACCCCATTGCGGCTGTCGCCATAATCCGCTAGGGAGCACTCGGTGCCCTCTATCCCAATGACTTGACTTTACATGGAAACAAAGTCAGCGGGGATATCGCATACTCAGCTGTTTTTAAACCTTTTCTAGCAGCGCCAAACAAGAAGATCAGGAAGATCAGTCTAAAGAAGGAATGGATTGCTTTCATTTAAGCGCCATCAAGTCGAGGGCCAACCGGAGGCTCGGGCGGCCGCTTGGCGATCCCAGGCCCACAGCCGGTCCGCCAGCCGCACGGTGGCTGTCTGTAAGCGACGCCGGTAGGTGCCGTAGCTCAGGCCCAGATTCTCCGCCGCCACCCGTTGCTTGGGCGGCCGGCGCCAGTAGGAAGCGCGCAGGACGCGGCCTAGCTCGGCGCCCTCGGCCGAGGCTTCCAGCTGCTCCAAAGCGGCGGTGAGCTGGGCCACGAGGGTTTGCTCGGGGGTCGCCTCCCCGGAGTGGGCATGGGCTTGGCGCACCAGAGGGCATTCCAGCAAGGGGTTATCAGCGAAGCCGCCCGGGGTCCCCAAGCCCTTAAGCGCCGCCTTGACCGCTTCCCCGAACGCCGGGCGCGTCAGACCCTCGGCCGGGCTCGGCGCCGTGCCGGGCAGGGGCTCGCCGGCCAGGAGCCGTTCACTAACATTGGCCGCCCATTGGGCCGGAGGCTCGAGGCGCCAGTCGTGACCCACCAGTAAGTAATTCGCGCCCTCGAGCCGGAATGCCGTGCCTTCCAGGGGCAAGAGGTTGCTCAACGCATACAGGGGCAGCGGGTGGTCCGCCTCCGGGAGGACGACGCCGGTGAAGGCCAGACAGGGTGTGTGGAAGGGGTAGAAGGCGTTGTGGAAGCACAGCGGGGTGGTGTGACGCCCACCGGCAGTTAACAAAAAGCGACACAGATGGGCCCGCTCCCCGGAGCGCAAGGGGGCGTGCTGCGCCAAATGGTGCCGGAAGGCTGCCACAGCGGGGTCCCGGTAGCCCGTTGCCGCACCCGCCCCATAGGGGTCGATGTAGAAGCTCAGGCCCACCGGGGCGTGGTCCGGGTCGCGCAGCACCGCTAGGCCTTCCGGCTGCCGGGCAGCCCAGAAGTCGAACCACTCCCGGTGGACTTCGCCCCGGGCGCTCTCCACCAGATCCGCCAGGATGGGACGGTCACTGGGCCGGTAGGCACTGATGAACAACCCCGTTTCCGGCGGGGTCGGCAGGTGCTGGCGCACCACCGGCTGGTCGCGCAGCAAGTAGACAAACTCCCGGATGGCGGCTTCGGAGCTCGCGTGGGTCATCCGTTCGGTTAGGACCTTCGCCGCCCGACGGAGAAAGGCCGCGTGCCGCTCCGGCTCCCGCCGTTTCATCTCCACGCGAATGGCCTCGCCCACCAGCTCGTGGAAGGCCAGGCCGTGGGTGCGCTCGCGGGTGAACGGGCAGCGCCGCAGCCAGTCCAGCTCCGCTTCGGGGTTCGAGCTGGCCACCATGGCCTCGAGGAGCGGGCGGTCCAGGTGGGCCGGCAGGGCGGCCGCGTGCAGCAGGGCCAGTTTGTGCGGCTCGGATTCGCGCAGGTGGCGGGCCACCAGCCAATGCACCAGCTCGGGCTGATGTTCCCATTCCAGCCGGGCCCCGGGCTCGCGGGCCAGCAGGTTGGCAGTCAGGGCCACGGCCAGGGGATGGCCGCGGGTGAAGGCGTGGACTTCGGCGGCCCGGGCCAAGCCATTCTCTTGTTGCTGGAGGTAGGCGCGGGTCTCCTCCCGCGTAAAATCCGCTAGCTCCCGGATGCGGGTAACCTGGCGCCAGCCCGAATCCGTCCGCCACGGCTCCCCGGGAACCCAACGCCCCGCCAGGACCGTCCGCAGCCCCTCGGGGAGTTCGGCCAGGAAGCGGTCCCGGAAGACCCCTTCCCAGGCGGCCAGGGCCTCGAATTCGTCCAGCAGGAGGACGCCACCCCCCGCCCGCAGCGATGCGATCCGGGCGCGCAGGGCCTGTTGCGCACGCTCGGGCCCGTTCGGCAAGTCGGGCGCCCGCACTGCAACGCTCGGCACCGCCCGTTCCCGAGCCCGCCGGCTGAAGGCCTCCAGGAGGGTGGTCTTGCCCACGCCCCCCGGCCCGTGCAGGAGCAGGACCCGGAACGGGGGTTCGGGCCCCAGCAGCGCCTCGAAAAGCCGAAGCTCCTCCTCGCGGCCGGCGAAGGCCGCCGCCCGGGAGCTCTCCACGCGGGCGCGCAGGGAGGTCCCCTGCAGGTGACTGAGGCTCGGCACCATGACCGCCTCCCCTGTGACGGGTCGGGCCAACCGGTGGTGCCCCCTTTTCGGACAGATTGTGGACCTCTTGGAACCTCTGATAAAGGCCCCCTGTCCCGCTAACGGCCGCTCGGATACCCCCCGTTTGTGCACCTTTTGCGCACCTTTTGCGCACTTTCCCGGGCGATTGTGAGCACGCCGAGGAGGTAGCTTAGCTATGGGTTCCCAAAGGGAACTGAACCCCCGGCTGCCCTCCCAGAAGGGAATGGGGCTATATGGCGCTCGTTTTTCAGTAGCTGGCTAGTACTACTTTGTTACTTATGGCCCAGCGCGGGCCTTCTGGACTTCGGTTATGATCTGCTCAAACAAGGCTGTCAGGACACGGTGCCGCAGGGCGGCGATGCTTATCCGGCCTGCTGGGGGGAACCCCCCCCCGGCTCCGGGGGTCCGCTCCCCGGAGCGGCATCCTTCGGCGGCGATCTTTCCGCACTCGGCCCCAAAGCCCGCTGCCGGGCCAAGGAGCTGTGG
>JAHEOG010000065.1 GCA_018609925.1 Gammaproteobacteria bacterium | reverse complement strand
GCCAAACATAACGGGGTGCTGCGCCGCGCCGGACCCAGATAGGTGGCAAGCACCCGCCACAGGTGCTGCAGGAGCCGGTCGGTCAGGAAGGCGTGACCCGCGACGATTTCGCGCCCGCTGGCGCCGGCTTGGTAGCGCTGGTGGAGGAAGTTGCGCCCTTCCTCGTAGGTATCGCGGAACAAGGTCAGGAAGGCCGCCCGCGCCTGCTCCCAGCCTGCCTCCGGGGGATGGCAGCGGCTCAGGGCAGCGACCTCCCGTGGGAAAGCGCGCTCCGGGAAGATCCGGTGGGGCTGGGGCAGCCGGTAGGTGGGCCGGTGGGCCGGGCTCACGGAGGGCTCCAGGGAGGGTGTCGCGGTCCGGTCAAACGGGATCGTCGGGGAGCTGGGTAAGGATTTCGTAGCCGTCGGAGGTGACGGCCAGGGTGTGCTCCCACTGGGCGGAGGGGCTGTGGTCCTTGGTGACCACTGTCCACTGGTCGGGCAGGAGCCGGACGTGGCGCTTGCCGGCGTTGATCATGGGCTCGATGGTGAAGACCATGCCCTCTTCCAGGACCATGCCCTCCCCGGGCTGGCCGTAGTGCATGACCTGGGGATCCTCGTGGAAGCCCCGCCCGATACCGTGTCCGCAGTACTCCCGCACCACACTGCAGCGCTGGGCCTCGGCGTAGGTCTGAATGGCGTGGCCGATGTCACCCAACGTAGCCCCGGGCTGAACGGTCTCGATGCCGCGCACCATGGCCTGGTGGGCCACCTCCGCCACCCGTCGCCCACGGGTGGTGGGCTCGCCGGCGTAGAACATCTTGCTGGTGTCTCCGTGCCAACCGTCCTTAATGACGGTGACATCGATGTTGACGACGTCGCCCTCCACGAGCTCCCGGTCCCCCGGGATGCCGTGGCAGACCTGCTGGTTCACGGAGATGCAGACCGATTTGGGGAAGCCGTGGTAGTTGAGTGGGGCCGGGTGGGCCTGTTGCTCGTTGACGATGTAGTCGTGGCAGATCCGGTCCAGCTCGCCGGTGGTCACCCCCGGCTGGACATAGGGCCGGATCATGCGCAGGACCTCCGCCGCCAGGCGCCCGGCCACCCGCATCTGCTCGATCTCATCCGGGGTCTTGATGTGGACCGCCATGCCCGGTGCTCCTTCCCGTCCTCGTTGATGGATGGGCCCCGCTTGCGCCCGATTCAGGCCCCGTCCCCCGCCGCAGCCAGGTCCACCGGCTCGGGGCCTGCCACGGTTATGGTTTCCGGCTCGATCCGCGTTCGGTAGGCCAGCAGCTCGACCCCGGCCTCGGTTACCTCGCGCAGCCGTCTGCCGTAGGCCGGGTCGATGTGATCAGCCGGACCGAAGCCGTCGCCGTCGGCCCGGTTGACCAGGAAGCACATGACCGCCCGGGCCCCCGCCGCAGCGATGTCGGCGAGCTCGTCGAGGTGCTTGCGTCCCCGCTCGGTGACCGCGTCGGGGAAGCGCACGCGGCCATCCTCGGCCAGCAGCGTACAGTTTTTGACTTCCACGTAGCAGGGCGGTTGCCCGGAATCCTCCAGCAGGAGGTCGATGCGGCTGCCTCGGCCGTAGGCTACTTCCCGGCGCAGGCCGGAGTAGCCGGCGAGATCGGCGATTCGGCCTTCCGCGACGGCTTCCGCGACGATGGCGTTGGCCCGGTGGGTGTTGATGCCCACCCAGCTCGCGCCGCTGTGGTAGAGCTCCCAGGTGAACGCCAGCTTGCGCTTGGCCGACGCCGCGGGCTGGATCCGCACCGGCTGGCCCGGATCCCGGCAGGTGGCCATGGAGCCCGAATTGGGGCAATGCGCCGTTACCGCTTGCCCGTCCGCCAGCTCGATATCGGCCAGGAAGCGCTTGTAGCGCCGGATCAGCCGGCCCGGCTGAAGGCTTGGCTCGAACTGCAAGGGTCCTCCGGGAGGCTGCGCCCCTCCGAAACGTGGGGGCGCTGGGAAAGGCCTGTCATTCTAGTACACCCCCTCGGCCCGCCCAATCGCGGCTCGCCGGGACTCGGGCATTTCTCCTAAGGCGGTGCATTGCCGGGCAGCCCTCCCCGATGGTATAAATCAGCGCTCTAGCAGGCCGGCCCCAACGCCCCCCTGCGGGGGCGTAAGGTAGGGCCCGGCCAGTACGCACGTCCGCCGACACATGCGGTGGGGTGTCCCGGTAGGTCCGACTTCGGGCCCCGGGATCGCCGCATGCGGGCGGGCGGAGGCCCAACCCCGCTCCAAGGAGCCTACCCGTGGAACCCATCAGCATGCGCGAGATGCTGGAGGCGGGCGTCCATTTCGGGCACCGCACCAGCCGTTGGCACCCCAAGATGGCCCCCTACATCTTCGGGGCCCGCAAGAAGATCCATATCGTCAATCTGGAGCAGACCGTGCCCCTGTTCGAGCGGGCCCGCCAGTTCCTGCGGGACCTCGCCCACGACGGGGGCAAGGTGCTGTTCGTCGGGACCAAGAGCCAGGCCCGCGACGCCATCGCCGAGCAGGCCCAGCGCTGTGGGATGTACTACGTCAATCACCGCTGGCCGGGCGGCATGCTCACCAACTGGCAGACCATCCGGAAGTCCATTACGCGCTTGAAGGATATCGAGCGCATGGCCGAGGACGGGACCTTCGAGGTCCTGCCCAAGAAGGAGGCGCTGCTGCTGGAGCGCGAGCGCTCCAAGCTGGAGCGCAGCCTGGGCGGGATCAAGGACATGCCCGGGCCGCCCGATGCCCTTTTCGTCGTCGATATGGAGCGCGAGGACATCGCGGTGGCCGAGGCCAACAAGCTGGGCATCCCGGTGGTGGCCGTGGCCGACACCAACGTCAACCCCGCCCGCGCGGACTACATCATACCCGGCAATGACGATGCCGTGCGGGCCATTCGCCTCTACACCGAAGCGGTGGCCGACGCCATCCTGGAGGGGCGGCAGATGCGGGAGCAGGAGCTGACCGTCGGTTCCGGCGGGACCGAGGACGAGGAGATGGTCGAGGTCCCCGACGAGCCCATGGGGGACTCCTGAGGCCGGGGCTAGCCCATCCGCTCCGGCCATCGCTGCCGGAAACTGTCGTTTCGATTCAGGGAGTCGGGCAAGGAAATGGACATCAGCGCGCAGGACGTAAAGGCCCTCCGGGAGCGTACCGGTGCCGGCATGATGGAGTGCAAGAAATGCCTCGCCGAGGCCGAGGGGGACCTGGACAAGGCCCAGGAGCTCCTCAAGCAGAAGGGCCTGGCCCAGGCCGAGAAGAAGGCCGACCGGACCGCCGCGGAGGGGGTGGTGACCTCCTACATCCACGGTGGGGGCAAGATCGGGGTCCTGGTGGAGATCAACTGCGAGACGGACTTCGTCGGCAAGAACGAGGACTTCCAGAGCTTTGCCCGTGACATCGCCATGCACATCGCCGCCTCCAGCCCGGAGTACGTGCGCCGGGAAGAGATCCCGGAGGAGCGTGTGACGGAGGAGCGTGAACTGATCAAGGGCCAGGCGGCCGAGGATATCGAGGGCAAGCCCGACCACGTGGTGGAGCAGATCCTGGAGGGCAAGCTCGACAAGCGGCTCTCGGCGCTTAGCCTGCTCGACCAGCCCTTCGTGAAGTATCCGGACCAGACGGTGGAGGAGGTGACCAAGGAGCTGGTGGCCAAGCTCGGGGAGAATGTCCGCGTCCGGCGCTTCGCTCGCTTCGAGGTGGGCGAGGGCATCGAGGTGGAGGAGGAGGACTTTGCCGAGGAGGTCAAGGCCCAGCTGAAGGAGTAGGGCCGGGATCCTGGACCGGTACGGAAGGTGAGCCTCCGCCCTGCGGAGGTCCGCCGGGTGCGATGGGGGAGCCACAGGTGGTGGTGAGCGAGCACGACAGCGGCGAATCGTCTCCGGTCTACCGCCGGGTTCTCCTGAAGCTTTCCGGCGAGGCCTTGCTGGGCGAGTCCGAGTACGGCATCAGCCACGAGGTGCTCGACCAGATCGCCGGGGAAATCCAGCAGGCGGCCAATGCCGACGTGCAGGTCGCCGTGGTCATCGGCGGCGGCAACATCTTCCGGGGGCTGGCTCGCGCGGCGGAGGGCATGGACCGCGCCACCGCCGACTACATGGGCATGCTGGCCACGGTGATGAACGCCCTGGCCCTGCAGGACGCCCTGGAGCGTCGGGGGCTGCCCACCCGGGTCCAGACGGCCATCAAGATGGAGGAGATGGCCGAGCCCTACATCCGTCGCCGGGTCATCCGCCACCTTGAAAAGGGGCGGGTGGTGATCATCGGGGCGGGTACCGGCAACCCCTTCTTTACCACCGATACCGCCGCGGGCCTGCGGGCCATGGAGATCGGGGCCGATGTGGTGATCAAAGGGACCAAGGTGGACGGGGTCTACACCCAGGACCCCCTCAACCACCCCGAGGCCATGCGCTACCGCCGGCTCAGCTACATGGACGTAATCACCCAGGATCTCAAGGTGATGGATGCCACCGCCATTACCTTGTGCCGGGACAACCGGCTGCCCATCGTCGTCTACAACTGCGTCAAGCCCGGAGCGCTCCAGCGGGTGGTCTTCGGGGAGGACGAGGGGACCCGGGTCGCGGCGGAGGAGGCCGAGGATGATCGAGGAGATTGAGCAAGACGCCGAAGACCGCATGAGCAAGAGCGTGGAGGCCCTCAAGGACGATCTGGCCAAGGTTCGGACCGGGCGAGCCAACACCAGCGTCCTGGACCCGGTCACGGTGGAGTACTACGGGGCCCAGGTACCGCTGTATCAGGTGGCCAACCTGACCGTCCCCGACGCCCGGACCATCGTGGCCAAGCCTTTCGAGAAGGACATGATCCCCAAGATCGAGAAGGCCATCCGCAACGCCGATCTGGGGCTCAACCCCACGGCCTCCAGCGACGTGGTCCGGGTACCCATGCCCGAGCTCACCGAGGAGCGCCGCAAGGAGATGGTCAAGCACGTGCGCCAGGTCGGTGAAGGGGCGCGGGTGGCCATCCGCAACGTCCGTCGCGACGCCAACCAGGACCTGAAGCAGCTGGAGAAGGAAGGCGAATACGGCGAGGACGAGGTCCGACGCGCCGAGAAGACCGTGCAGGAGCTGACCGATCGCTACATCGCCGAGGTCGATGCGGTCCTTGATGCCAAGGAAGCCGACCTCATGGAGGTGTGATCGGTGACCATCGAACAGGGCGGAACCCCTTTCCAGGTCCCCCGCCACGTGGCCGTCATCATGGACGGCAACGGCCGGTGGGCCTCCGCCCGGCGTTTGCCCCGGATCGAGGGCCACCGCCGGGGGATCGAGGCGGTCCGGGCCACCGTCAAGGGCTGCGGGGAGGCCGGCGTCGAGGCGTTGACCCTGTTCGCCTTCTCCAGTGAGAACTGGCGCCGGCCCGCCGGCGAGGTCCGTAGCCTTATGGGCCTGTTCCGCTTCCTGCTGGAGCGGGAGCTGGACGGACTCCGGCGCAACGGGGTCAGTCTGAGGGTTATCGGCGATCGCTCCGGTCTTGGGGAGGATCTGGCGTCCCATATCGATGCGGCGGAGCGGGCCACCCGCGACGGCGACCGCATGACCCTCACCATTGCCGCCAACTACGGCGGACGCTGGGACCTGGCCCGGGTGAGCCGGGAGCTGGCCCGGGAGGTGGCGGCGGGGCGCCTCGATCCGGAGGCCATCGACGAGACCACTTTGCGGTCCCGGCTGGCCCTAGCCGATCTTCCCGAGCCCGATCTGTTCATCCGTACCGGGGGCGAGCAGCGGGTGAGCAATTTCCTCATGTGGCAGCTCGCCTACACCGAGCTCTACTTCACCCCCACCTTGTGGCCCGATTTCGATCAGGAGGCGCTGCAGGAGGCCTTCTGGAGCTATAGCAAGCGTCAGCGGCGCTTCGGGCGAACGGGGGAGCAGGTCCACGCGAGCCCCGGTGGCTGATCCCGCTCGCCATCGACCCGGTGTTGGGGCCGGCCGCCCTCGGGGTCTCACCCTTTCGGCGTGGGGCCGGTGATGGCCACGCGCATCCTTACCGCCCTCGTTCTGATCCCGCTGGTTCTGGCGGGGATCTTCCACCTTTCCGATCTCGGCGTGCTCGCCGTCATTGTGGTATTGGCCTTCCTCGCCGGTCTGGAATGGGCCGAGCTGATCCATATCGGCCGGGGAGGCCGGATCGCCTTTGCCCTGTTGGGGGCCGGCCTGACGGGCGTTTTGAGCGGTCTGGAACCGCAGATGATTGCCGCCGCGGCCCTGGTGTGGTGGGGGCTGGTGGCCGCGGAGCTGCCGGTCTTCCTGGCCCAGACCGATTCCCCCGTCTATCGGGCCCCCGACGCCCTGGCCGGGCTGGTTACACTGGCCCCAGCCCTGGCCCTTCTGGGCGGGCTGGTTACCGAGTCCCCCTGGGCGGCGGTGACCCTGCTGGCCGCCATCTGGGCCGGCGATTCGGGGGCGTACGTGATCGGCTCCGCCTGCGGGCGTCACCGGCTGGCCCCGAACATCAGCCCCGGTAAGACGTGGGAGGGGTTGATCGGGGGGGGCCTGTTGGGGGGAGCCGCCGGCGGCGCGCTGGCTTGGCTTGCGCCCGGCTTGGCCTCCCTGCCCGTCCTGGCTGGCCTCGGGGTCCTGGTCGTGGTGATCGGGCAGGTGGGGGATCTGTTCGAGTCCATGGTCAAGCGCCGGGCCGGACGCAAGGACTCGGGCCGGTGGCTGCCCGGTCACGGCGGCATCCTGGACCGGATCGATAGCCTTACCGCCGCGGTTCCCGTCTACACCTTCTGCCTGCGGGGGATAGGCCTATGAAGCGGGTGGTCATCCTAGGGGCGACCGGGTCCATCGGCACCAGCACCTTGGACGTGCTCGCCCGTAACCCCGAGGGGTTCTCCGTCCTGGCCCTGGCGGCGAACGGCAGCGCCGAGGCCATGCTTGAGCTGTGCCGGCAGTGGCGGCCTCGCTACGCCGTTTTGCGCGATGCCGAGCGGGCGGAGAGCCTGGCGGCGGCGCTGGCCGAAGCGGGGCTGACCGAGATCCAGGTGCTTTCCGGCGACGACGGGCTGATGGAGGTCGCCACCCTGGCCGAGGCCGATCAGGTGGTGGCCGGGATCGTGGGCGCGGCCGGCCTGGAGCCGACCATGGCCGCCGTGCGGGCCGGGAAGAGCGTGCTCCTGGCCAACAAGGAGTGCCTGGTCATGGCCGGGGCCCTGTTCATGGAGGAGGCCCGGTCGAGCGGGGCCGCCGTCATACCGGTGGACAGCGAGCACAACGCCGTCTTCCAGGTGTTTCCGGAGGCCGGCCTCCGGGACGGGGTCCGGGCCATCCACCTGACCGCCTCCGGGGGACCCTTCCGGACCCGTTCCGCCCAGTCCCTCGCCGACGTGACCCCGGAGGAGGCGGTGGCCCATCCCAATTGGGATATGGGCCCCAAGATCTCGGTGGACAGCGCCACCATGATGAACAAGGCCCTGGAGGTGATCGAGGCCCACTGGCTGTTCGCCGTGCCCCCCGAGCGCATCCAGGTGGTGCTCCACCCCGAGAGCATCGTGCACTCCCTAGTGGAGTACCTGGATGGCTCGGTCCTGGCCCAGATGGGCAAACCCGACATGCGCACGCCCATCGCGGCGGCCCTGGCCTGGCCTGAGCGTATCGATTCCGGGGTGGCCCGTCTGGACCTGCCCGGGGTGGCCCAGCTCCACTTCGAGGCCCCCGACTTCGACCGCTTCCCGGCCCTGGGGCAGGCCTACCGCGCCCTGGAGCGCGGAGGAACGGCGCCGGCCATCCTCAACGCCGCCAACGAGGTGGCGGTGGCCGCCTTTCTCGACGGACGCCTGGATTTCCCCGGCATCAGCCGGGTGATTGCCGTAACCCTGGAACGAGCCCGGCCGGTGGCTGCCGATACACTGGACACCGTTCGCGCCGCCGACGGCGAAGCCCGCCGCCTGGCCGAGACCGTACTCGCGGAGTACGCCGACTAGGTCCCTGGAAAGGACCCCCTATGGAGATCCTGTTTACCCTGGCCATGTTCGTGGTGGCCATCGGTGTCCTGATCACTGTCCACGAATACGGCCACTTTTGGGTCGCGCGCCGCGTCGGCATCAAGGTCCTTAAGTTCTCCGTGGGCTTTGGTCCGGCCCTGGTCTCCTGGCGGGGACGGGACGGCGTGGAATACGTCATCGCCGCCCTGCCCTTGGGCGGATTCGTCAAGATGGCGGGCGAGGTCCCGGGCCAGGAGCCGGACCTGGAGCCCGGGGAGGAACACCGGGCCTACAACCGCCGTCCCGTCCTCCAGCGCATGGCGGTGGCCTCGGCCGGCCCTCTCATGAATTTCGCCTTCGCTGCGGCGGCCTTCGTGGTCATCTACTTGATCGGCGTCCAGGGCGTGGTTCCCCGGATCGGCTACGTGGCTCCCGAATCCCCGGCCGCGGCGGCGGAACTGGAGGTTGGGGACCAGCTGGAGGCGGTGGCCGGCGAGGTGGTCCAGTCCTGGAACGAGGCCCGGCTCGCCTTGATCCGGGCGGCCATGGATGGCGAGCGGATCCAGCTGCAACTGGATCGGGGCGGGGCCCCCCATCGGACCTGGCTGGACCTCTCCGGGAGTGGGGCCGACAACCTCGATGCGGGCTTCCTGAGACGGGGCATTGGCTTGGCCCCGTATCAACCGGTGGTGGCCGCCGCGGTCGAGGAGGGCTCGCCGGCGGAAGATGCCGGGCTCCAACCGGGCGATCAAATCGTTGGTCTCGACGGCCAGCCGCTGGTTTCCTGGGGTCGCTTCCTGGAGGTGGTCCGGAGCCACCCCGGGGAGGAGCTGACCCTCACCGTGGAGCGCGGGGGGGCGGAGCGGAAGCTGACGGTCATTCCCGAGGCCGTCGCCGCCGGGGAAGGGGAGGCCACCGGACGCATCGGGCTGCGGCCCGAGCCCCTGCCCGAGGACTTGCGCGTCACAGTGCGCTACGGGCCCATCGGCGCCCTGGAGCAGGGCCTGTCCCAGACCGTACGGATGCTCTGGCTTACCGTGGAGAGCCTGGCGCGGATGGTGACCGGGTCGGTGTCGTCGGACAATCTGGGCGGACCCATCGCCATTGCCCAGTTCGCGGGGGAGTCGGCCCAGGCGGGAGTGGTGCCCTTCCTATGGTTCCTGGCCATGATCAGCCTCAGCCTGGGCTTCCTGAACCTCCTTCCCATCCCCGTCCTCGACGGAGGGCACCTCCTGTTCCAGGCCATCGAGGGGGTCCGCGGGCGTCCCCTCGACGACGAAACGATGATGCGGTGGCAGCAGGTGGGGATCGCCCTCCTGCTGGGGATCATGGTCTTTGCCTTCTACAACGACATCCAACGGCTATTCCGATAATGAGCGGATACCGCGCCGCGCTGACAGCGATGGCGATGGTGGTGGGGCTTTTGTGCGCTCCCGTAGCTGGCGCCTTCACTGTGGAAGAGATCGTCATCCGGGGCTCACAGCGCATCGAGGAAGGCACCGTGCGCAACTACCTGCCCCTTTCGCCGGGAGAGGAGCTCACCCCCGAGGCCAGCCAGCGCGCCATCCATGCCCTTTACGATACCGGCTTCTTCGGGGATGTGCGCCTCCTGCGGGAGGATGGGACGCTGATCGTGGAGGTGGACGAGAAACCGGTGGTCAGCAAGCTCACCTTCTCCGGAATGGAGGAGCTCGAGAAGGAGCAAGTCCGCAAGGCATTGCGGTCCTTCGGGCTCGAAGAGCGCAAGATGTTCTCCCGATCCGGGCTGCGCCGGGCCGTGCTGGAACTGGAGCGGCAGTACCACGCCCAGGGCTTTTACTCGGTCGAGGTGGACGCCGATGTCCAGGAGACCGGGGAGGGGGAGGTGCGGGTCGCCTTCCGCATCGACGAGGGCGAGGCCGCCCGCATCGCCCAGGTCCAGTTCGTCGGTAACAAGCGCTTCCCGGATTCCGTCCTGCGGCAGCAGGTGGCCCTGACCTCCCAGGCGGCCTTTTCCTTCCTGTCGGGGCGGGACCGATACTCCCGGCAGCAGCTCCGCGGCGACTTGGAGTCGCTACGCTCCTACTACATGGACCGGGGCCACCTGCGCTTCCGGGTGGAATCCACCCAGGTCCAGCTCAGTCCCAACCGCCGCCACATCTTCATCACTATCAACATGCGCGAGGGCGCCAAGTACCGGGTCTCCGAAATCTCCCTGTCCGGGCCGACAGTGGTCCCGGAAGACGAGATCTGGCCGCTGGTGGAGATCCAGGAAGGCGAGCTCTTTTCCCGGAGCAAGGTCCAGGGCTCCGTCGAGAGCATCTCCGAGCGCATAGGGGATGAGGGCTTTGCCTTCGCCAACATCAACCCCATTCCCCAGGTCAATGAAGACGACAAGACGGTGGCCCTCACCTTGCGGTTGGATCCCGGCAGGCGGGTGAATGTGCGCCGCGCGGAGATCGGGGGCAACGACCGCACCCAGGACCGGGTCGTCCGACGGGAGTTCCGGCAGATGGAGGCCTCGCGCTACCAGACCAGTAAGGTGGAGCGCTCCAAGCAACGGACCAATCAGCTCGGGTATTTCAAGGACGTCAATCTGGAGACCCCCTCCGTAGAGGGCTCGGGCGGGGCTCTGGACCTCGATCTGTCGGTCACCGAGCGCTCCACGGGTCAGTTCCAGGTGGGAGCCGGCTTCTCCGACGTCGAGGGACTGCTGTTCACCGGATCCATCCGTCAGCGCAACCTCTTCGGTACCGGTCAGCGCCTGTCCCTCCAGGCCAACATCGGCGGGGTCTCCCAGCGGCTGAACCTCTCCTACACCGAGCCCTATTTCACCGTTGACGGGATCTCGCTCGGGGGCGACGTGTTCTACAGCCGGCGGGATACAGAGCGGCTCGACGTCTTCCGGTTCACCCAGGACCGGCAGGGACTCGCCCCGCGCATGGGCTTCCCGCTGAACGAGTGGTGGCGGGACCAGATCCGGCTCGCCTTCGAGCGCACCGACACCGAGGCCGGCACCCTGGCCCTGGATCCCGAGCAGGATCAGTTCCTCGGCACCCAGAATCACGTCAAGCTCCGCAATACCCTGACCTACGATTCCCGGGACTCGCCCATCTTCCCGCGGGACGGCCTGTTCACCGAGCTCCAGACCATGGTGGCGATGCCCCCCGGCGATACCCGCTACTTCGAGACCAGCCTGGAGACCCGGGCCTTCTTCCCACTGCTGGATGCCTCCACCTGGACCATCGGGGGGGAGCTGGGTCGGCTGCAGGGCTTCGCCGGCGAGGAAGTCCCCTTCTTCGAGCGGTTCTTCCTGGGCGGCTCGCAAAGCGTTCGGGGCTTCGATACCTTTAGCCTGGGCCCCGAGGACAATGACGGCGATCCCAAGGGCGGGGTAACCAAGGTGGTCGGGAACACCGAATTAATCTTCCCCATCCCGGGCACCGAGGCCAGCACCGGCTTCCGCTGGGCCTTCTTCGCCGATACCGGCTGGGTCTACGGCGACGGCGAGGCCATCGACCCGAGCGAGCTCCGGGCCGCGGTGGGCGCCGGGCTGCGCTGGCGCTCCCCCATGGGCCCGCTGCGTTTCGACTTCGCCTTCCCGGTGATCAAGAAGAGCGGCGACAATACCCGGCTGTTCAATTTCACCGTGGGGACCTCCATCGGCGGCCGGGCCCGGTAAGGAGCGCACGGTCCCCGGTGGATGGACCGGGCCGAGGGATCGGGCTCGCCGCAGCCCTCGTCGGAGGTCCAGTGACCGGGCGCCGGGGAAGCGCGGCAGAACGGGAAGCGTTATAATGCCGGGTTTCGGGAGGCGAACCCGGGCAGCGCCTGGAAGGAGAGCACCATGCAGCGTGGCAAACGGGCCGTAGCCCGCCTGGGGGTCCTGGTCGCGGCTGCCCTGTTGATGGGACCGGCGGCAGCGGCCACCGACTACAAGATCGGCTACGTGAACGTCCAGCGGGTGGTCCAGCAGTCCGAGGAGGCCCAGAAGGCCAAGGGCCAGCTGAAGAAGGAGGTCAAGGAGCGCAAGGCCGAGCTGGAAGGGAAGCGCAAGAAGGTCAACGAGCTCCAGAAGAAGCTCGAAAAGCAGGGCAGCCTCATGAGCGAGGAGCAGAAGAAGAAGACCCAGCGCCAGCTCGAGGAGGCCACGCGCGAGTTCCGCCGTCTCCAGCGCAAGGCCCAGCAAGACCTGGATACCCAGAAAAATCAAGTACTCCAGGACATCTACGACGACGTCTCCCAGATCGTCTCCCGCATCGGCGAGGAGGAGGACTACGACCTGATCCTAACCGGCTCGTCCGCCATCTATGTCTCCGAGCCCATCAACCTGACCGAGCAGGTCCTGACCGAGCTCAACAACAGCCAGGGCGATGGCTGATGCCGCGCGCCCGGGTTCCGGCCACCGCCCAGGAGCTGGCGGCGGCGATCGGGGCCGAACTGGTTGGACCGCAGGATGCGTGGATTACCGGGGCGGCCCCGTTGGATTCCGCTGGGGACGGGGATCTCGCCTACCTGGCGGACAGGCGGTACCGGCCTCGATTGAAGGCAACCGAGGCCTCGGCGGTGATTCTGGGCCCGGAGGTGCTGCAGGACTGCCCGTGCGCGGCCCTTGTTTCCGAGCGCCCCGAGACGGCCTGGGCGCGGGCCTTGGACCGGCTGTTCCCGGTCCGGGAGCTGATCCCGGGGATCCACCATACCGCCGTCCTGGGATCCGAGGTCCAAGTGGACCCCGAGGCCCAGGTGGATGCCCAAGCGGTGATCGGGGCGCAGACCCGCATCGATGAGCGGGCCTGGATCGGGCCCGGCACGGTCGTTGGGCCGGGCTGCCGGATCGGTCCCGACTGCCGGATCGGGCCCAATGCCACCCTCCACGAGGCCACCGAGGTGGGGGCTCGCTGCCGGATCGAGCCGGGAGCCGTGCTTGGCGGGAGGGGGTTCGGGCTCGCCTCGGAAGAAGGACACCCCCGGGAGATCCCCCAGGTGGGCCGTGTCGTCCTTGAGGAGGACGTGGAGATCGGGGCCGGCAGTACCGTGGATCGAGGGGCTCTGGAGGAGACCCGGGTCGGGCGGGGGACCAAGATCGACAACTTGGTCCAGATCGGGCACAACTGCCGGATCGGACCGGACTGCATCATCTCGGGCCAGGCCGGGCTCTCGGGAAGCGTCGAGCTGGGAGAGGGCTGCGTTTTGGCCGGGCAGAGCGGAGTGGCTGGGCACATCCGCATCGCCCCGGGGACCACCGTCACGGCCAAGGCGGGAGTGACCGCTGATATCGGGGAGGCCGGAATCTACTCGGGTTTCCCGCACCAGCCCCACAGCGAATGGCGCAGGGATGTGGCCGCCCTGCGCCAGATCCGACATCTGCGGGCGAGGCTGGAGGCCCTGGAGCAGACCATGGCCCCCAGCAGGGAAGGAGGGTCCTGACGTGTCCCAGCCGTTCGGCGAATCCGGCATAGAGGCCATCCTGGAGCGCCTTCCCCACCGCTACCCCTTCCTGCTGGTGGACCGGGTGCAGGACTGGGAGGCGCACCAGCACATTACGGCGATCAAGAACGTGACCTTCAATGAGCCCTTCTTTCAGGGCCATTTCCCCAGCCACCCCATTATGCCCGGGGTCCTGATCGTGGAGGCCCTGGTCCAGGTGGGCGGTCTCCTGGCCTACCTGTCCGCCCCCGAAGACACTCGCAGCCAGCACGTCTACTTTATCGGCATCGACAAGGCGCGCTTCCGCCGCCCGGTTACCCCGGGCGACCAGCTCCGTTTGGACGTGGCGGTCACCAAGTCCCGGGGCAAGTTCTGGCAGTTTGACGGCGCCGCCTTCGTGGAGGGTGAGCGCGCCGCCGAGGCCCAGCTCATGGCGACCATCACTTCCGATAGCCCATGATCGACGAGCGCGCGAGCGTCGATCCCGGCGCGGAGATTGCCCCGGACGCGGAGGTGGGTCCCTTTACGGTTATCGGGCCCGGGGTTCGCCTGGGACCCGGCTGCTGGGTTGGTCCTCATGCGGTCATCGAGGGCAATACCTGGCTGGGCGAGGGGGTCCAGGTGTTCCAGTTCGCTTCGGTGGGGGCGCCCCCCCAGGACCAGAAATACCAGGGCCGCGCCACCCGGCTGGAGGTTGGGGACCGCACCATCATCCGCGAAAGCGCCACCCTGCATCGGGGAACCGAGGGGGATCGGGGGGTTACCCGGGTGGGCTCGGATTGCCTGGTCATGGCCTATGTCCACGTGGCCCACGACTGCCAGGTGGGAGACCACGTCGTTTTGTCCAATGCGGTCACCCTGGCGGGGCACGTGGAGGTGGAGGAGCACGCGGTGATCGGAGGCATGAGCGCGATCCACCAGTTCTGTCGGGTGGGGCCCCATGCCTTCGTCGGCGGCGCTTCGGCGGTGAGCATGGATGTGCCGCCCTACGCCTCGGTGGCGGGCAACCGCGCCCGCTTCTACGGCCTGAACTCGGTGGGCCTGGAGCGGGCCCAATTCCCGCCGACGACGGTGGATGCGCTTAAGCGGGCCTTCAAGGTCCTGTTTCGCCAGGGCTACACCCGGGACACCGCCCTGGCGGAGGTGGCGTCCGCTCCCGAGGCGGAGGTCCCCGAGGTGCAGCGAGTGCTGGATTTCCTCCGCTCCTCGGAGCGTGGGGTGGTGCGGTGAGCGACGGGCCTTCCCGGTCCGCCCAAAGCGCACTGGGGCTGATCGCCGGGCACGGCCGCTTCCCTCTGCTCTACGCCCGCAGCCTCAAGGCCCAGGGCTACCGGGTCTTTTGCGCTGCCATCCGCGAGGAGGCCGACCCCGGCATCGAAGCGGACGTGGACGGCTGCCAATGGATCCGGCTCGGCCAGCTGGGCCGATTGATCGATGCCTTCCGCGAGGCCGGAGTGAACCGGGCGGTCATGGCCGGGAAGGTCCACAAGACCCAGCTCTACAAGCTCCGTCCCGACTTCCAGGGGGTCCGGTTGATGGCCCGGGCGCCCGACTACTCCGATGACACCCTGCTCGGGGCCGTCGCCGATGAGCTGGACCGCAACGGCATCCGGCTCGTTTCCTCCATCGAGCACGCCGGACCGCTTTTGCCGGGACCGGGAGCCCTCACCCAGCGCGCCCCGAGTGCCCGCGAGTGTCGGGACCTGGCCTTCGGCCGGCCCATCGCCAAAAGGGTGGCGGGGATGGATGTGGGCCAAAGCGTGGTGGTCAAGGACCAGGCCGTGGTGGCGGTGGAGGCCCTCGAAGGCACTGATGGCGCCATCGCCCGCGCCGCGGCGCTGGCCGGGTCCGGCACCACGGTCATCAAGGTGGCCAAGCCCGACCAGGATCCCCGCTTCGATGTGCCCACAGTGGGCCCCGATACCATAGTGGCCATGGGCGAAGCGGGTGCCACCTGCCTCGCCCTGGAGGCCGGCATTACCCTTGTCCTGGACCGGGAGGAGCTGGTAAGGGCGGCCGACCGCGCCGGGATCGCCGTGGTGTTGGAGGCAGCGGAAGCGGACGGGGAACGGGGAGGGCAGCCAGGGTGAGCGGCTCGTTATTGCGGTGTGGTGTTGTCGGGGTGGGCAGTCTGGGCCGGCATCACGCACGCAAGGTGGTGGATCATCCGGAGGCGGAGCTGGTGGGGGTCTTCGATCCTGACTCGGAGCGGGCTCGGGCTTCTTCGGACGAGTTGGCGAGCAGGGCCTTCCCGGCGGTGGAGGCCCTCCTGGATGAGGTGGATGCCGTCATCGTCGCCGCCCCCACCGAGTACCACGGGGCGCTCGGGGAGCGCGCCCTGCATGCAGGGGTCCATCTGCTGATGGAAAAGCCCCTGGCGACCACGCTGACGGAAGCCGACCGCCTTCTGGAGGCCGCGGAGCGGGCGGATCGGGTGCTGCAGGTGGGCCACCTGACGCGGTTCCACCCGGGGGTCCAGCGCTTGGCCGAGCAGGGTCTGGACCGATCCCCGCCCCGCTACGTGGAAGCCAACCGCCTCAATCCGTTCCAGCCCCGGTCGTTGGACATCGACGTTATCCTGGACCTGATGGTCCACGACCTGGATCTACTCCGGCACTGGATCCCGGCGCCGGTCACCGAGGTTCGGGCCCTTGGCGTGCCGTTGGTGACGGACAAGGTGGACATGGCCAATGCTCGCCTCGCGTTCGCCAACGGCGCGGTGGCCAATGTCACCGCCTCGCGGGTGGCCCGCAAGCGTTTGCGCGAGCTTCGGTTGTTCCAGCCACGGCGCTACGTCTCCCTGGACTTCGCTGGGGGGACCATGGGGGTCTACCAGGTGGACGGTTCCCAGGACTTGGGTGCCATTCCGGGGGTCCGCGGCGAGGCGACCGAGCTCCCGGAGGCGGACCTGTTGGCCGAGGAAGTGGCGGCCTTCGTGGCGGCCTGTCGAGGGCGGAGCTCCCGCGGTGTCCCGGGCAGCGAAGGGCGAGCGGCACTGGCCCTTGGACTGACCGTGCGCGAGGCCGTGGAGGACCACTTCGCCCGCTACGGACCCTCCCTGCCGGCCGATGAGGCGAATCCATG
>JAHEOG010000064.1 GCA_018609925.1 Gammaproteobacteria bacterium | reverse complement strand
TGCCCTGCTCGGAGCGTTGGTCCACCGTTTCCGTACGCTCCTGATAGCTGACCGTGAGCTGGCCGTCGCGTCGGATCCCCTTCTCCCGGACGAGCTGGGGATGGGCGTTGGGGTCGATGAATTCCAGATCCACTTCGGCCGATCCGGAGCGCTGGTAGCGCCCCACCAACCGCCGGATCTCCTGGCGCAGGCTCTCCCGCTCCGTGGCGTAGGCGGTGACGGTGATGGGCGCCTCGGCTTCCGCGAGGAGGCTGCGACTGGCCTCGGAGAGGGTGTTGCGGTTGCCGGCCGTCCAGTCGAATTGGGTGCTGTAGATGTTGGTCAGCCAGCCCGCCAAGACGATGACGGCCAGGAACAGCACCACGAAGGCCGTGTGCTGGAAGCGAAGGAGGCGGCGCAGCCGGGGGGTCAGCTTCATGACTGGTGTCTACCCTGTCTCGGCTTGCGGAGTGCTTCCTGCCCTATCCTGCCAGGCGGTCGCCGTCCAACCGGCGGATCGCCAGGACCAGGAAGGTGACGATAAAGAGCAGGTAGTAGGCGATGTCGGTGGTGTTCACCAGGCCTTGGCCCAGGTCCCGGTAGTGCTCCATCAGGGAGAGGTATTCCAGGATCTCGCTGGCGACGTTGCCCAAGTTACCGGTCCAGCTCAAAAGCCACAGGAGAAGGAGGAGACCGAAGGTGCCGATGGCGGCCACCGCGGGCTGGTTGGTCAGGCTGGACAGGAAAACGCCGGCGGCGGCGAAGCTGGCCAGTACCAGCGCCAGGCCCAGGGCCCCGGCCGCCAGCTTGCCGAAGTCCAGTGTGGTCCCCAGGGAAAGGGACAGGGGCATGAGCAGGATCATGCCCAGCAGGACCGCTAGGAACCCCAGGACCCCCAGATACTTGCCCAGGACGATGCGGGTCATGGAGACCGGGGCCGACATCAGCAGAGACATGGTCCCGGCCCGGCGCTCTCCGCTGATCAGGTGCATGGTCACCAGCGGGATGACCAGTAGCAGCACGATCGCCGCGTTGGAGAACAGGGGGGCCACCACGATGTCGGTGACGCCGGGGGCGCCTTCCATCCGGCTTAGCCGCGGCTGCAGCTGCTGGAAGGTATCCACCTGACGCAGGAACAGGTAGGCAAGGATGATCTGGACCGCTCCCAGCAGGGTCCAGGCCAGGGGCGACAGGAACAGGCTCCGCAGCTCACGCCACGCGATGGTGCCTACCATCTAGGCGGCTTCCTCCCCGGTTTCGGGGCCTTCCTTGAGCGTGACATCGATGAACATCTGCTCCAGCGAGGGCTCCTCGGGCACCAGGGCCCGCAGGCCCCAACCGTTATCCAGGGCACGACGGGCCAGTGCCTCGGCCGGACTCTCCCCGCTCCCGTGGTGGATCCGGAAGCTCCCTGCTTCCAGCATCTCGACGGAGGAAACCCCCTCTATCGCTTCCAGGGAGGCCGCATCGGGCGGGCGCTCCAGATCCACGCGGAGGCTGGTGGCGGCCAGACGGTCTCCCAGTCCTTCCAGGGACTCCGCGAAGACCAGCCGTCCCTCGTGGATGATCTGGACCCGATTACAGACCGCCTGCACCTCCGGGAGGATGTGGGTGGAGAGGATGACGCCATGCTCCGAGCCGAGCTCGCGGATCAGCTCCCGGATCTCCCGTACCTGGATGGGATCGAGGCCGATGGTGGGCTCGTCCAGGATCACCACCTCGGGCCGGTGTACGATCGCCTGGGCGATCCCCACCCGTTGCTGGTAGCCCCGCGAGAGGTTTCCGATCAGGCGCCCGCCCATGCCCGCGATGCCACAGCGGCGCTTGGCCGTGGCGACGCTCTCCTCTAGCTCCCGGCGGCGGACGCCGTTCAAGCGGGCGCAGTACCGCAAGAATTCGTCCACCGTGAGCTCTTGGTGCAACGGCGGGTGCTCGGGGAGGTAGCCCACCGAGCCCTTGGCCCGTACCGGGTCGCCCACCATGTCGATGCCCCGGACCTCGACCCGCCCGGACGTGGGGGCGAGGTTCCCGGTAATGATCTTCATGGTGGTGGTCTTGCCGGCCCCGTTGGGGCCCAGGAAGCCCAGGACATCGCCCGGCCCGAGCTGGAAGCTCACGCCATCGACGGCGCGGATGCCGCCGAAGCGACGGACCACATCCTCCAGGTGAACGAGCGGCGCCTCGTCCATGCGCGTTTCCCGTGGGCTGGAAGGTTGTCGGGAAGCGGGCCGGCTCCGGCCCTGGCGCCAAATCATTTTCCATCGCTGGCCGGCGTTGTCAAAAGGCCGTGGGCTGCGGGGGAAGGCCGTATTGTGGAAACCCAATCCCGCCCCCATATAGGAAGAAAGCACCGTTGCCTTGGCCTTCCATAGCGGGAGCGCACGTGCCGGAAGCCGGGTGGGAGCACTACGACCATCCCGCCGATGTCGGTCTGCGGGCCTGGGGCCCCGATCTTGCCTCGGCCCTGGCGGAGGCCGGGCGGGCCTTGACGGCGGTAATCACCAATCCCGAAGGAGTCGCGGCCCAGGATCCCGTCCCCATCCGTTGCTCGGGAAAGGATCCCGAGCTCCTGCTGGTGGACTGGCTGGACGCGATTATCTTTGAGATGGGCACTCGCGGAATGCTTTTCGCTCGCTTCGACGTCCGCGTCGATAAGACCGGCATCGAAGCAACCGCCTGGGGCGAGCCGGTGGCCGTGGATCGTCACCAGCCCGCAGTGGAAATCAAAGGCGCCACGCTTACGGACCTGGCCGCCGAGCACATCGCCGACAGCGGCTGGTGGCTGCAGTGCGTGGTGGATGTCTAGGAGCCGGAAATGGAGCTGACCCGTTTGCGCCGAGATGGCGAGCACCGGTGGGTGATCGATCCCGATGAGGGGATGCGCGTCCCGGGAGTGCTGTACGCCGACGAAGACCTGCTTGGCGACATTGATGCCCGGGTGCTCCACCAGATGGCCAATGTGGCCCGCCTGCCCGGGATCGTGGGCGCCTCTTACGCCATGCCCGATGCCCATTGGGGCTACGGGTTTCCCATCGGGGGCGTCGCCGCCTTCGATCCCGAGGCGGGCG
>JAHEOG010000063.1 GCA_018609925.1 Gammaproteobacteria bacterium | reverse complement strand
CGGCGGCGGCATCTACCGCGGCTCGAGCCTGCTGATCTCCGGTCGGCCGGGCACCGCCAAGAGAACACTCGCGGGCAGCTTCGCGGAGGCCGCCGCCGGGCGGGGCGAGCGCACGCTCTACATCAGTTTCGACGAGCTGGAAGGACCGTACGTGCGCAATCTGGCCTCCGTCGGGGTCGACCTGCGCGGACCCATCGAGGCCGGACTCGTGTGCTTCCGGGATCGGTCCGCCTACGCTGCGCGCGTGACCGAGCACTTTTTGATCATTCGCCGCCTGCTCGACGCGTTCCAACCGCACTGCCTGGTTATCGACCCGGTTTCCGCGCTGCTCAAGGCCAGCGCTACCGAGGGCTCGCACATGGCGACCGAGCACCTGATCGACCTGGTCCGGCGCCGGGGGATCACCACCGTGCTCACCTCGCTGAGCGGCGAGCAGGACCCGGAAGGCGAGGCCACGCAGGGCCAGGTCTCGACCCTCGCGGACAGCTGGATCGTCCTCGATTACAACGTCCGGGCCGGCGAGCGCAACCGCTCCCTTTCCATCGTCAAATCGCGGGGCTCGGCCCACTCGAATCAGCAGCGCGAGCTGCTGCTGTCCGATGCGGGCATCGACCTCGCCGATGTCTACGAGCACGGCGCCGAGGTGCTGATGGGCACGGCGCGTGCGGTGAAGGAGAGCGAGGAGGCCGCGGCCGAGCGCCGCCGGCAAAAGGAGCGCGAGCAGCGTCGAGTCGATCTCGAGCGCCGCATCGAGCAGGCCGAACAGGAGCGCCGCCGCCTCGCGGCCGAGCTGGAGCTCGAGGAAGGCGAGGTGACCGAGGCGGATCGCCTGGAGTGGGCTCGCCGCGAGCAGATCCAACGGCGCCGTGATCCTGAGGGCGACGACGCGAGCGCGCAAACCCCCGTCAATGCCGCCGGCGATGAGGGGGAGCAGCGATGAGCACCCAGGAAGGTACAGGCGAGTCGCCAATGCCGGTGCTGACGCTGTTCGTGACCGGCACCGCGCCGCGCTCGCAGCGCGCACGCGCCAATCTCGCCCGCATGCTCGAGCACATGGGGCGCAGCGACCTTCAATACTACGAGGTCGACATGCTGGAACAGCCCGAACAGGGCCTCACACACTCGGTATTCGCCACGCCCACCCTGCTGAAGACGACCGAGGACGGCGAAATCTCCGTGCTTTACGGCGATCTCTCGGAACGGGACCGCCTGCATCGCTTCCTGGCCGATCTGGAGACCGACTCGTAGCCGGGCGGCCATCAACCGAAGCGCGACACCAGCGCCGCCGCCCCGTGGCAGCCCAGGAAAGTCAAGGCGAGCCATTGACGAGACGAACTCTCGTTGATGGACACGAGATGGAGCCACGAATGGCCCAACAGTTTCTCGAATGGCTGCCACGCCGCCTTCTTGACTGCATGGCCGACACGGTTTTCGTCACCGATGCTCAGCTCGACCCATTCGGCCCGGTCATCGTCTACGCCAACCCGGCCTGGGAACGAGTCACTGGCTGGCGCGCCTCTGAGGTCGTCGGGGAGCCCCTAGGAGTGGCTGGTACGAGCCACGGCGACGGCACAGAACGCATTTCCCTGGATCGTTTGCGACGTTGCCTCGATGACGGGTGCGGTTTTGAGGGTGAAATCGAGGATTGGGTCGATGGCACGGCGGGTCGAACCGCCTGGCGGGTCGACCCGATTACCGACTCGGGAGGGGAAATCGCCGGCTTCGGATTCCTACAGCGTCGCGCCCCGTTGGGAAGCCGGAGCGAGCCAGCCGATGCCTTCAACGTCATTCTTGAGCTACGCCACTTACTTGACCACGAGCAACTGGAGCTCACACGGGACCGTGAGCGCGTTGCCCAGACCGCCATGCATCTGTCGGGGGCCGAGGGCGCTGTCGTAGAGGAACACCAAGATGGGGAGATGGTTTATCGGGCCGTTGCCGGGGTTTCCGAGGGCCTCGAGGGGATGCGCCTGCCGATCGAGGGAAGTCTTTCCGGTTATTGTTATGCGGCCAGCGAAGTGTTGTTGGTTGCGGATACCCAGACCGACCTTCGCACCCAGTTTGGCAGCCAGGCCTCCGATATGGGTTTCCGCTCGGGCGTTCTCGCGCCCCTCCTGCAGGGCGACCAACGCTTCGGTGTGCTCAAGGTTTTCTCGAGTACATGCAATGCCTTCGCGGAGTCCGACCGAGACTTCGTTGAAATCCTGGCAGGCTTGCTAGCCGCAGTGCTGTATCGCGCGCGGGCCTACGAGCTCGAGGCCGAGCGGCGCCACCACCTCGTGGACGCCCTGCCGATCCTGGTGGCGTTTGTCGACGCCAATCGCCGCTATCGCGAGGTGAATGCCGCCTATGCGGACTGGTTTGGATGGCCCATCGGGGAGGTTTTGGGTAAGCCCGTATGGGAAATCATCGGCCCCTCCGCCTATGAGAATGTCCGGCCCTACATGGATCGTGTCCTGCAACAAGGCGAAGCGGTCAGTTACGAGGAAGCGGTCAGGTTTCCTAATGCTGGTGAAACCGTGATCTCGGTGGATTACTCGCCGAGCTTGCGCACGGATGGTTCCGTGGCCGGCTTCTACGCGCTTGTCCGCGATGTCACCAAGTCAAGGGCCGCCGACGTAGATTTCCTCACGGGGTTGCCCAATCGCCGCCGATTCGACGAAGAGGCGGAACGCCAGATCGAGGTCAATCGGCGTCACGGGCGGCATCTGAGCCTGGTCTTCGCCGACATCGATCACTTGAAATGGTGGAACGATGCATTCGGCCACCAGACCGGCGATCGGATCATCAAGGAAGTCGCTGGATTTCTACAAGAGCAGGCGCGGGCCAGCGACCTGGTCGCCCGCTGGGGTGGCGAGGAGTTCGTCATTCTAGCGCCCGAAACTGACCTCGATGGCGCGGTAGCGCTCGCCGAGCGAATCCGCGGCCAGATTGCGTCCCAATGCCAGCCCGAGGGCGATGGGATAACACTCAGCTTCGGAGTCGCGGAAGCACAAGGCGACGAGCCGTCATTGCGAAACTTGACCCGTGCCGCCGATGAGGCCCTCTACATCGCCAAGAATGCTGGAAGGAACCGCGTCCACCGATCGCAATAACCCACCTGACGGCTGCGCTGAACCTTGTGTACTGATTCCATCGCGGGGCGTCGGTGAAAAGGGGAATGATAGGCTTTTGAAGGTAGGCTTTTGAAGGGTAGCAAAGGCACGTGATCGAAGGCGAACAGATAGGAGGCTACTCATTCCTGCCTCCTCTTGGCCCCCATGGTCGGATCTATTGTGGCTTGCCTATTCCGGGGGATCCCTTCTGTGATTTGGGGAAGCCCTGTGATGAAGCTGTGTCAGAGACAAGGGCAAAGGGTGGGCGCCGCTTCTGCGGCCCCCATTTTAGTCACTGAGCATATGGATGGTGCCGGGGGTGGGACTCGAACCCACACGGGCAGGGCCCACCTGATTTTGAGTCAGGCGCGTCTACCGCTTCCGCCACCCCGGCCCAGTTTCGCCAATCTAAACGATACGGGGGCGCGCTGAAGAGCGCGCACCCCGGCCCAGTTTCGCCAATCTAAACGATACGGGGGCGCGCTGAAGAGCGCGCACCCCGGCCCAGTTTCGTCAATCTAAACGAATCGGGGGCGCGCCGCAGGGCGTGCACCCCGGCCCAGTTTCGCCAATCTAATCGATTACGGGGGCGTGCTGAAGAGCACGCACCCCGGCCCAGTTTCGCCAATCTAATCGATTACGGGGGCGTGCTGAAGAGCACGCACCCCGGCAAAGTCTCGTCAATCTAAACGAATCGGGGGCGCGCCGAAGGGCGGGCACCCCGGCCCAGTCTCGCCAATCTAAACGATACGGGGGCGTGCTGAAGAGCACGCACCCCGAAAACCTCTCGCCACGCCAAACCGCCAAGGACGCCGAGGAAGAAGGAAATCGTCACGAACCGAAACCCAAAGACCCCTTAAAAGGTTCTTCGCGTCCTTTGCGGTTTAATCCGGTTCCGGAATTTTCTTGGCGCTTTGGCGTCTTGACGTTCCCCCCTTGCCCAGAGAGGTCTTTCCGCCACCTGGGGGATCGATTCTAGCACCGGTCCCGGAGGGCCGGCCATGTCCTTCCGATTTGGAATCCGGCGCCTGGGCGGATACCATTTGCGCCTCGAACGAGGAGCTATCCCTCCAGGAGATTCCCATGACCCTCTCGTTGCAGTGGATCGGTCTGGCCCAGGCGCAGAGCGCGGGTGGCGATGCCGGGGGACCGGGCTTCCTGGCCACCGTCGTGCCCCTGGTGCTGATCTTCGCCATCTTCTATTTCCTGATCATCCGTCCCCAGACCAAACGGATGAAGGAGCACCGCCAGATGGTTCAGAACCTGGAGAAGGGGGACAAGGTGGTAACCGGCGGCGGGCTCCACGGACAGATCACTCGGGTGACCGATGACACCGTGACGGTGGAGCTGACCGAGGGGGTTCGGGTGAAGGCTCAGCGCGACACCATTCAGAGCGTGCTCCCCAAGGATTCGGACAAGGACTGAACCCGGCCCATGAACCGCTATCCCCTATGGAAATACGCCGTTATCGGGGTCGCTATCCTCCTGGCCTTCGTCTACGGCCTGCCCACCCTCTACGGGACCAACCCGGGTCTTCTGGTCACTCCCAACCGGGGCCAGCCCAATTCCCAAGCGATGGAGGCGGTCAAGGGCGTCCTGGACGACCGTGATGTGGCCTACCAAAGCCTGAGCATCCGTGAGCGGGGGGTGGCGCTGGAGCTGGCCGGCGAAAAGGTTCGCGACCGGGCCCGGGATCTCCTCCAGGACGAGCTGCAGGGCTACGGCGTAGGTCCCATGCGAATGTCCGATGTCCCGGGCTGGCTCCAGGCCCTTGGGGGCAAGAGCATGAACCTTGGCCTCGATCTGCGGGGTGGTGTCCATCTGCTCATGGAGGTGGAGGTCGCGAAGGCGGTGGATCGCTCCTACGAGCGCCATGTGGACGAGATTCGCTCGGCCCTGCGGGAGGCGGAGGTCCGCTACCGGGCTGTGGAGCTGGTCAACGAAGGGGAGGAGACCCCTTACCTGCGGATGAAGTATGACAGCGCCTCCGACCGCGAGCGGGGCGGGGAGGTGATCGAGGACGGCTTCCCGGAGCTCTCCCTTTCGGCGAGTCCCCAGGGCGACAGCTTCCTCCGGGCGCGGCTCACATCCCAGGAACAGGAGCGCCTCAAGGACTGGGCCGTCGAGCAGAGCATCACCACCATCCGCACCCGGGTCAATCAGCTCGGGGTATCCGAGCCGGTGATCCAGCAGCAGGGGGACCAGCGCATCGTCGTCCAGCTCCCGGGCATCCAGGACACCGCCCGGGCCAAGGAGGTCATCGGCTCCACCGCCCAGCTCGAGTTCAAGCTCCTCGACCAGGATCACGATGTCCAGAAGGCCATCGAGGAGGGCGCGCCGCCCGGGTCGGTGGTCCGCTACGACCGCCAGGGGACCCCCTACCTGCTCAAGGAGCGCACGGTCCTGTCTGGGCAGTACATCACCGAGGCCCGATCCGGTTTTGGCCAGCAGACCAACCAGCCCCTTGTCCACGTCACCTTCGATTCCAAGGGGACCCGGCTGTTCGCCCGGCTGACCCGGGAGAACGTGGGCGATCGCATGGCCATCGTCTTGGACGATCAGGTGGTCACCGCCCCCGTGATCCAGGAGGAGATCCCGGGCGGTCGCGCCCAGATCACCGGGATGGGCTCGTCCGAGGAAGCCGCCGACGTGGCCATCATGCTCCGGGCCGGGGCGCTGCCGGCCCCGGCCAAGATCATCGAGGAGCGCACGGTCGGTCCCACCCTGGGCCAGGATTCCATCGAGCAGGGCATGGATTCCATCATTCTGGGCTTCATCCTGGTGGTGCTTTTCATGGCCCTTTACTACCGGCTCTTCGGCCTGCTGGCGGATCTGGCCCTGATCCTGAACCTGGTGTTCATCGTCGCCATCATGTCGCTGTTGCAGGCTACCCTGACCCTGCCCGGGATCGCCGGCATCGTCCTAACCGTGGGCATGGCGGTGGATGCCAACACGCTGATCTTCGAGCGCATCCGCGAGGAGCTGGGTGTGGGCAACACCCCCCACGCGGCCATCCATTCCGGCTACGCCAAGGCCCTGTCCACCATTGCCGACGCCAACATCACGACCCTGATTGCGGCCCTGGTCCTGTTCCAGTTCGGCAGCGGTCCGATCAAGGGCTTCGCCGTTACCCTGTCGGTGGGGATCCTGACCTCCATGTTCACCGCCATCATGGTCACCCGAGCCGTGGTCAACCTGTCCGTCGGCCGCCGCCGGATTTCCCGCGTCATCATCGGAGACACCTAGCCCATGCGTTTGGTGCCGGCGAATACCCACATCAACTTCCTGGGACACCGCAACAAGGCCTTCCTCGTATCGGGGATCCTCCTGCTAATAGCGATCTTCAGCCTTGGGCTCCGGGGCCTCAACTTCGGCATCGACTTCACCGGGGGCACCCTCGTTCAGGTGGGCTACAGCCAGGCGGTCCCGGTTGCGGAGGTTCGGTCCGACCTGCATGGGGCCGGGCTGGACCAGGCCGTGGTCCAGACCTTCGGCGAGCCCACGGAGATCCTGGTACGGGTCCCCACCTCGGCAACCGAGAATGTCTCGGCGGAGGTCAGCACCCGGGTCCTGGAGGCCCTGCGCTCCGGGGCCCAGGAGGGAACCTCGGTGACCATGCGGCGGGTGGAATTCGTCGGGCCCCAGGTGGGCCAGGAGCTTGCCATAGATGGGCTCAAGGCCCTGGCCTTCGCCCTCATCGGCATCCTGATCTACGTCTCCCTGCGCTTCGAGCTGCGTTTCGCCCTCGGCAGCGTGGCCGCGCTCATCCACGACGTGGTCCTGGTGTTGGGCCTGTTCTCCCTGACCCAGATGGAGTTCGACCTGCCGGTTATCGCCGCGCTTCTGGCGGTTATCGGCTACAGCCTCAACGACACCATCGTCGTCTACGACCGCATCCGCGAGAACTTCCGCAAGATGCGTCGAGCGGGGGCGGAAGAGGTCATGAACGCCAGCGTCAACGAGATGCTCGGGCGCACGGTCGTGACCTCCCTGACCACCCTCATCGTGCTCCTGTCCCTGTTCTTCCTGGGCGGACCGGTGATCCGGGGCTTCGCCACTGCGTTGATCGCGGGGGTACTTGTGGGGACCTATTCGTCGGTGTTCGTGGGCTCGCCCATCGCGCTGGTGCTGGGGATCAGCCGGGCCGATCTCACCGAGCGCAAAGGCGCCGAGGCCCCGGAAACGGGGGAAGCCCACGGTCCCTAGCGAGCTCGCCAAAGGCCTCGCTTGGCCCCAGGCGGATTCCGTTCTAGAATTGCCCTCATCCATCCTTGTTCCGTCGGCAGCGGCGGGACGCTACCCGTAAGGAGGGAATATTGCCTCACTACGAGGTCTTATTCGTCGTCCATCCGGACCAAAGCGAGCAGGTCCCGGCCCTGGTGGAGAAATACAAGGATCTGCTGACCGCCGACGGGGGCAGTATCCACCGGGAAGAGGACTGGGGCCGGCGCAAGCTCGCCTATCCCATCAACAAGGTCCACAAGGGCCACTTCGTGCTCCTGAACGCCGAGTGTGGCTCCGCGGCGGTTGACGAGCTGGTGGAGGGCTTCCGGTTCAACGATGCCATCCTCCGCCACATGGTCATGCGCAAGGACTACGCTCCCACTGAGCCCAGCCCCATCGCCAAGGAAACCAAGCAGAAGGAGAAGGGCTCCTCGGGGGACGGGGAGGGTGAAGGATCGTCCCGGAAACCGGAGCCCGCGCCATCCGAGGTGGAGCCCACCGAGGCCGACGCAGGCGAGGAGGCCACGCCCGAAGGGGATGGCGAAGAGGAAGGGAACCCCGGGGAAGAGGTGTTCGGAGAGGCCTCTCCGGAGGAGCCTCAGGGAGCCGGGGAGAGCTCCTGAGCCTCCGTTGCTGGGGTCGACATGAGCGAGCCTAGCAACCGGATCGTCCTGGACGGAACGATCCGGTCCGAGCCGGAGGAGCGCTGGACACCCGCCGGTGTCCCCCTGACCCGGTTCACCCTGGAGCACCGTTCCCGAACGGCCATCGCGGGTCTCGAGCGCACCGTTGCCTGCTGCATCACGGTGGTAGCCCTGGGGGAGGAGCTCTCCCGCGTGGCCCGGACTCTGGCCCCGGGTCAGGGGTGCCGGGCGGAGGGTCTTCTGGGCCAGCGAGTACGCCAAAGGCCCGGTGATGAGACCCGTTACGGGCAGTTGGAGCTCCACGCCCAGTCCCTGCGCCCCCTTGCCGAATCCCCCGATGCCCAGGGTGAGCCACCGAACCGATAACAAGTGAGTCGAGGAGCGACCCATGCAGTCGAGCTTCCGCCGTCGCAAGATCTGCAGGTTCTGCGCGGAAGGCGTAAACGAAATCGATTACAAGGACCTTCGTACGCTGGAGAGCAATATCACCGACCAGGGGAAGATCGTTCCCAGTCGGATTACCGGAACCTGTAGCCGTCACCAGCGGATGCTGGCCAAGGCCATCAAGCGGGCCCGGGCGACGGCGCTTCTGCCCTTTACCATCCGCTAAGACAGGTTGGATGCCCTCGCCCGGGCCATAATCCGGGGTCGGGTCCCGGCCAGCCTGATCGCCGCGGGGGGCTTCCTCCTCGCCGCGCTTTTGCTTGGGGTTGGG
>JAHEOG010000062.1 GCA_018609925.1 Gammaproteobacteria bacterium | reverse complement strand
GCACCACACGCAAATCATGGCTGATGAACAGGTAGCCCAGCCCATAGTCCTGCTGGAGATCCCGGAGGAGATTCAGGATTTGGGCCTGGATGGAGACATCCAGGGCCGAAACCGGCTCGTCGCAGACGAGCATCCGCGGCTCCATGGCCAGCGCGCGGGCGATGCCGATACGCTGACGCTGCCCGCCGGAGAACTGATGGGGGAAACGCTCGCCGTCGTCGGCGCTCAGCCCGCAGCGCTCCAGGACATCGGCCACCTTGCGCCGCCGCCCCCGGCGATCCGCGATGCGGTGGACCTTCAGGCCCTCCTCGACGATGCGCCCCACCCGCATGCGCGGATCCAGGCTGGCGAAGGGATCCTGGAACACGATCTGCAGGTCCCGACGCACCGAGCGCAGGGCGCCGCGCCGCGCTCGCGTGATATCGCGGCCGGCGAAGCGGATGGAGCCGGCGTCGGGCTCCAGCAGCCGCAGGGCCACCCGGGCCAGCGTCGATTTGCCGCAGCCCGATTCCCCGACGAGTCCCACGGTTTCCCCCTCCGCCACCGAGAGGTGGAGGCCGCGCAGGGCCCAGAGCCAGCCTTCCGATCGCCCCCAAGCGCCGCGCTGGGGGAAGCCCTTGGAGAGCCCCTCGAGCTCCAGCAGTGCCGTCAATGCCAGATCCGCGGCGAGACTTCGTCGGGATAGAGACACCGACTGCCGTGCCCCGCCTCCTGCTCCCAGGGGATGGGCCCCCGCCGGCAGGGCGCCCGAACCAGGGGGCAGCGCTCGGCGAACCGGCAGTGGTCCGGCCAGCTCCCCAGCTCGGGCACCCGCCCCGCCAGGGCCGGCAGTGCCTCCTCCCGGGTCCGCCGGCCCGGGATGGCCTCCAGGAGCCCCGCCGTGTAGGGATGCCGGGGCTGGGATAGGACCTTCGCCGCCGGCCCGTGCTCCACGATCTGACCCGCGTACATGACCGCCACCCGATCGGCGATCTCCTCGGCCACTCCCAGATCGTGGGTGATGAAGAGCAGCCCCATGCCGTGGCTGCGGCCCAGGTCGGCGAGGAGTTCCAGGATGTGGGCCTGGATGGTCACGTCCAGGGCGGTAGTGGGCTCGTCGGCGATCAGCAGGGCCGGCTCGCAGGCCAGGGCCATGGCGATCATCACCCGCTGGCGCTGGCCTCCCGAGAGCTCGTCGGGATACGCGCGAAGGCGGGCCCCCGGCTCCGGGATGCCCACCTGCTCCAGCAGGGAGGCGGCGCGGCGCCACGCCTGGCGGCGACCCAGCCCGCGATGCACCCGTAGGGGCTCGGCCACCTGGCGGCCGACCGTGAAAACGGGATTGAGGCTGGTCATGGGCTCCTGGAAGATCATGGCCATCACCTCCCCCCGCAGACGCCGCCACTGCCGGGGCCCGATCCCCCGAAGGTCCCGGCCCTGCACCATCAGGCGCCCGGAATGGATGCGGCCCCCGGGGGGGAGCAGGCCCATCAGGGCGAGGGCGGTGAGGCTCTTGCCGCAGCCGGACTCGCCCACCAGGCACAGCGTCTCGCCGGCGGCCACCCGCAGCGAGACCCCGTCCACGGGGACCATCCGGCCCGCCGGATCGAGGTGGACGGTCAGATCCGAGGCATCCAGGACGGGCTCGGCCCGGGAGCCGCTAGCCAAGGCGATCGGCGACCGCCTGGGGGGCCCGGTCCCGGGGCACGGCCTCCTGTTCGCCTTGGACCAGATCCCGCACCGTAACCGTGCCTTCGGCCAGCTCCTGGTCCCCGAGGAGGACCGCCACGGCGGCCCCGAGGCGGTCGGCCTTCTTGAGCTGGCTCTTCAAGCTGCCGCCGCCGCTGTGGTACCAGGCGCTCAGGCCTTCGTCCCGGAGGGTTTCGGACAGCTCCAGCGCCACCGACTGGGCGCGCTCATCCAAGGGGGCCACGAAGGCATCCAGGCCTTCCGTCGGGATCTGCGCGGAATCCATCAGCGCCAGAAGGCGCTCGATGCCGAGGGCGAATCCCGCCGCCGGTGTGGCCGGCCCGCCCAGCTCCGCCACCAGGCCGTCGTAGCGGCCGCCCGCCACCACCGTGTCCTGGGCCCCCAGATGGTCGCTGGTCCACTCGTAGACGGTGTCGGTATAGTAATCGAGCCCGCGCACCAGCTTGGGGTCGTGGACGAACCGGATCCCCGCCTCTTGCAAAAGCGCCTGGACCCGCTCGAAGTGGGCCCGGCTGGCCTCCCCGAGGTAATCCGTGATCACCGGGGCGCTCGCGACGGCCTCCTGGCAGGAGGCCACCTTGCAGTCGAGCACCCGCAGGGGGCTGCGCTGGATCCGGTCGCGACAGGTATCGCACAAGCGGCCGCGGCGCTCCTCCAGGTAGGCGATCAGCTCCCCGCGGTAGGCCCGCCGGTCCTCCGGCTGACCCAGGGAGTTGAGGTGCAGGGTCAACCCGGGCACGCCCAGATCCTGTAGCAGACGCTGCGCCATGAGGATCTGCTCGACGTCCAGGTCCGGGCCCGGCGGTCCGAAGGCCTCCACCCCGACCTGGTGGAACTGGCGATAGCGCCCCTTCTGGGGGCGCTCGTGCCGGAACATGGGGCCAAGGTAGTAGAGGCGGTGGGCCCCTCCGCCCCGGAACAGGCCGGCGCTGATGGCCGCCCGGACGCAGCCGGCGGTTCCCTCGGGGCGCAGGGCGAGGACCTCTCCCCCGCTATCGGCGAAGGTGTACATCTCCTTTTCGACGATGTCGGTGTCCTCGCCGATGGAGCGAGCGAAGAGCTCCAGGTGCTCCAGGTGGGGGAAGCGGATCTCGCGGTAGCCGTAGGTCTCCAGGATGCGCCGGGCCCGGTCTTCCAGGTACTGCCACGCCCGGGTCTGGTCCGGGAGGATGTCGTTCATCCCCCGGACCGGACGGATCTTGCCGGCCATCAGTGTCCCTGTTGCGCGGACTGGACGGCGTCTTCGCTGCCCTCCGCTTCGGCCTCCTCGGCCTGCTTGCGGGCCACGTACTCCCGCACGGAGCGCTCGACCCGATCCACCAGGGTCTCGTTGTCCACCTTGTAGCTGGGCTCGCCGTCGATGTAGACCAGGTTCTGGCCGCCGCCGGTGACCCCGACGTCGGCCTCCTTGGCCTCGCCCACGCCGTTCACCACGCAGCCGATGATGGAGACATTCAGGTTCTCGTTGATGTCCTCCAGCCGACTCTCCAGCTCGTTGACCGTATCGATGACGGGGAACTCCTGGCGGCTGCAGCTGGGACAGGCGATGATGTTCACGCCCCGGTGGCGCAGGTGGAGGCTCTTGAGGATATCGAACCCAACCTTGACCTCCTCCACCGGATCGGCCGCCAGGGAGACCCGCAGGGT
>JAHEOG010000061.1 GCA_018609925.1 Gammaproteobacteria bacterium | reverse complement strand
ATGTCCAAGGAGAAGTTTGAGCGTACGAAGCCGCATGTAAACGTGGGCACGATTGGCCATGTGGATCATGGGAAGACGACGTTGACGGCTGCGATGACGAAGGTGCTTTCGTCGGAGTACGGGGGGGAGAGCCGTGAGTTCACGGACATCGACAATGCGCCGGAAGAGCGCGAGCGCGGTATTACGATTGCGACGGCGCATGTGGAGTACGAGACGGATACGCGGCATTACGCGCACGTGGACTGCCCGGGTCATGCGGACTATGTGAAGAACATGATCACGGGTGCGGCGCAGATGGACGGGGCGATTTTGGTGGTGTCGGCGGCGGACGGTCCCATGCCGCAGACGCGTGAGCACATCTTGCTGGCGCGTCAGGTGGGGGTTCCGCAGATTGTGGTGTACCTGAACAAGGCGGACATGGTGGACGATCCCGAGCTGTTGGAGCTGGTGGAGATGGAGGTTCGGGAGCTTCTGGATGAGTACGAGTTTGACGGCGACAGCACGCCGGTGGTGGTGGGCTCGGCGCTGAAGGCGTTGGAAGGCGACGAGGGCGAGCACGGTCAGGAGTCCATCAGCAAGGTGGCCACGGCGATGGACGAGGCCATTCCCACGCCGGAGCGTCCGGTGGATCGGGATTTTCTGCTTCCGATCGAGGACGTGTTCTCGATCTCGGGCCGGGGCACGGTGGTGACCGGTCGAGTGGAGCGGGGCAAGATCCACGTGGGCGACGAGGTGGAGATTGTGGGTCTGCGGGACACGGTCAAGACCACGGTCACCGGTGTGGAGATGTTCCGCAAGATGCTGGACGAGGGCGAGGCGGGCGACAACGTTGGCTGCCTGTTGCGGGGGATCAAGCGTGAGGAGGTGGAGCGGGGTCAGGTACTGGCCAAGCCCGGTTCCATCACGCCGCACACGCGGTTCAAGTGCGAGGTGTATGTACTGAAGAAGGAAGAGGGGGGTCGGCACACGCCGTTCTTTACGGGGTATCGGCCGCAGTTCTATTTCCGGACGACGGACGTGACCGGGACCTGCAATTTGCCGGAGGGCACCGAGATGGTGATGCCGGGGGACAACGTGACCATGGAGGTCAACCTGATTGCCCCCATTGCCATGGAGGACGGGCTCCGGTTCGCGATCCGCGAGGGCGGCCGCACCGTCGGCGCCGGCGTGGTCGCCGAGATCTTGGAGTAGACCGAGCATGGCTGCTATCCAGCAACAGAAGATCCGCATCCGGCTGAAGGCCTACGACCACAAGCTGCTCGACCACTCGGCCGGCGAGATCGTCAATACAGCCAAGCGCACGGGGGCCCACGTCAAGGGCCCGGTTCCGCTGCCAACGCGGGTCGAGCGGTTCACCGTCCTGCGCTCGCCGCATGTCGACAAGCGCGGTATGGACCATTTCGAATGCCGCACCCACAAGCGGCTCATGGACATCGTGGACCCCACGGACCAGACGGTGGACGCGCTGATGAAGCTCGACCTGCCGGCCGGGGTGGACGTCCAGATCAAGCTCTAGCTCTAGATCGGTAGGGAGCCATGGCAATCGGCGTGATCGGTAAAAAGAAGGGGATGTCCCGGATCTTCACTGACTCCGGGGAGAGTATCCCCGTCACAGTGATCGAGGTCGCCCCCAACCGGGTAACGCAAGTCAAGACTGCCGAGACGGACGGGTACCCGGCCATCCAGGTAACCGTTGGGGAGCGCAAGCCCCACCGGACTCCCAAGCCCATGGCTGGCCATGTGGCCAAGGCCGGGGTGGTGGCCGGGCGCACCTTTCGGGAATTCCGTACCGAGGACGAGCCCGAGCCCCCGGAGGCCGGCGCCGAGGTCACCGTGGACCGGTTCGAGGACGGCCAGAAGGTGGACGTCACCGGGCTGACCAAGGGCAAGGGTTACGCCGGGGTTATGAAGCGCTGGGGCTTCGGCGGTGGCCCGGCCTCCCACGGTGCCCACAAGATCCACCGTAAGGGCGGCTCCATCGGGCAGATGCAGGATCCCGGCCGGGTCTTTCCCGGCAAGAAGATGGCCGGGCAGATGGGAGGTCGCAAGGCCACCCAGCAGAACCTGGAAGTGGTTCGGGTGGATTCGGACCGCAACCTCCTTTTGATTAAGGGGGCGGTGCCCGGTGCCAAGGGCTCCGATGTCCTGGTCCGTCCGGCGGTCAAGGCCTGAACGGGGAGCCGAGCATGGAGATTACGGTCAAGAAGCGGAATAACCAGCGCAAGGGCTCGCTGGAAGTGAGCGACACGGTCTTCGGGACGGACTTCCGGGAGGGCCTCGTTCACCAGGTGGTGAACGCTACGCTGGCCAATCGCCGCGCCGGCACCCACGCCGCCAAGAGCCGGAGTCAGGTTGCCGGTGGCGGACGCAAGCCCTGGCGGCAGAAAGGCACGGGGCGGGCCCGGGCCGGCACCACCCGCAGCCCCCTCTGGCGCGGGGGCGGCATCATCTTCGGACCCGAACCCCGGGATCACGGGCAGAAGGTCAACAAGAAGATGCGCCGCGGGGCCATGCGGTCCCTGCTGTCCGAGCTCACCCGCCGGGAAGAGCTAACCGTGGTTACCAACCTCGGTGTGGAAGAAGGCAAGACCCGGGAGCTGGCCAAGACCTTGCAGGCCCTCCAGGCGGAGGATGCCCTGGTCATCACGCCGCCGGAGCAGCCCCTGGTGGCCCGGGCCGGGCGCAACCTGCCCCGGGTGGACGTCCAGGAGGTGACCCATGTGGGTCCCTTGGACCTTGTTCGCCACGAGCGGGTGGTTATTACCGAGTCGGCGCTGCGGACCCTGGAGGAGCGCCTGTCATGAATCACGAGCGATTGACCCAGGTACTCCGCCGCCCGCTGATTACGGAAAAGTCTACCCGGGTTCGGGCGGAGGCCAATCAGGTGGCCTTCGAGGTGGCCCGGGACGCCACCAAGCGCGAGATCAAGCGCGCCGTCGAGGATCGCTTCGGGGTCCAGGTGGTGGGGGTGCAGACCGCAAAAATCAAGGGCAAGCGCAAGCGCTTCGGGCGCATCCAGGGGCCGCGCGACAATTGGAAGAAGGCCT
>JAHEOG010000060.1 GCA_018609925.1 Gammaproteobacteria bacterium | reverse complement strand
GGTTCAACAGGATCATTGCACAACCCAGCTTAAGGAACGCCTCATGAATGTCGGCCCGGCGTTCATCGCGGACCCGCAGCCGGCGGTAGCGGTTGAGCCAGGCAAGCGTTCGCTCCACCACCCAACGGTGGTGGCCCAGCCCCTTCGAGGACTCGACCCCCCGCCGGGCGATCCGCGGGGTAATACCCCGGCGGCGACAGACCTGACCCCGCCTAATTCACCACGGATGCTGAACACAACTAGGGCGTGAGGTTTTGTCCCTTTATAATCAGAGGTGTGCGGGCTCATCGATTCAGGGAGGCACCTCACGCCATGGGTGAAACGATAGAACTGTTTCGGCCAACGTTCAACCGGTCCGTGATTGTCGAGGCCCAGGAGGACAACCAGAGCAGCGACGCTGGCTTGGTGCTGGTCCGCGAGGTCCTCGAGCGGGCTAGGCTCTTTGATTTCCTGAATGAGCGGCTCCATGATCCCCGCGATCCCAAGCGGATCCTTCATCCACTGATCGATCAATTGCGCACGGTGATCGGCCTGCTCGCCCAGGGCTGGGGCGACCTGGCCGACGCCGAGGGTCAAGCCGAGGACCCGCTCCTCCGCATCGCCGGTAGGGGCAAGCGGGGCCTGACGCCGCTGGAAGAGACCCCGCCCTCGCAGCCGACGCTCTCCCGGCTGCTGGGCGCCCTGGCCAGCGAGGGCAACCGGACCGCGCTGCATGAGGCCGCCCTTCGCCTGGCCGGACAGCGCTTGCGAGCTACCAATCGAGGCCATCGGCGCCGCCGGCTGACCTTGGATTTCGACGGCATGGGCCTTCCGGTCGCCGGTCATCAAGCCGGCACGGCCTACAACGGCCACCTGGGCGGGCGGGTCTATTACCCGCTGATTGCCTCCATCGCCGAGACCGGCGACTTGCTCGACGCCCGGCTGCGGGAAGGCAAGGCCCATCCCGCCGCCGAGGCACCGGGCTGGATCCCGGCCGTGGTGGACCAGGCGAGGCGCCACCTCTGCCAAGTCGGCCTGGTCCGCTTCGATGCCGGCTTCACAGACAACACGACGCTATCCGCCCTGGAGGAGCGTGGCATTCCCTACGTGGGCCGGCTCCGGGGCAACCCGGCCCTGGACCGGCTGGCCGCGCCGCATCTGAAGCGCCCGGTGGGCCGGCCCCCGAAGGAGCCCCGCGAGTGGGCCATCGAGGCGCGCTACCAAGCGGGCTCCTGGGCCACCGATCGCCGCCTCATTCTCGTGGTGCGGGAACGGCCCGATGATCTGTTCCTGGACCACTTTTGGCTGGTCACCAGCCTCGCGCCGGGGGACTATTCCGCCGAGGCTGTCCTGGCCTTGTACCGCCGGCGCGGTAAGGCCGAGGGGCACATGGGCGAGCTGAAGGATGTGCTCGTGCCCCGGTTATCGGCCACCTCGCGCGGTGCGGCAACCGGCGAGGAGGTCTTCGCCCGCAACGAGGCCTGGCTCCTGCTCCATCTGCTGGCCTACGAGGCCATCCACGCCCTGCGGGTGCCGCTGGAGCAGGCCATAGGCACCGGCTTCAGCCTCAAGCGCCTGCGCGAGCAAGTGCTCAAATCCGCCGCCCGGGTCCTAGAGCATGCCCGCCAGATCCGGGTGGTGATTGCCCGGAGCGCCGTGCGGCTCTGGCAGCCGCTCCTCCAGCGCCTGGCGCGGTTACACTGGACCAGCGGATAGCCCCGCGGGGGCTGCTGAAAACCGGCTCGAAGCAGCGGCTGGAGGCGCCAAGGGCACCCGCGTCCGCGCAACCCCCTGCCGGGGTTTTGAGCCTCTTGCTGCGCTCTGCAAGAAGGTGTTGCAGGCCTTTTCAAGCGCCGCAACCCTTTGCATCAAAACAGCTGGAGCCAGTTACCCGGCAATTCGGAGCTCAAACCGCTTTTCGGTGAATAAGCCAGGATCAAGCCCCTTGTCTCGAGTATAATGGGAGAAGCCAATCGAATCGGATGCTGTCCTGCCGGATGACAGCCCCTGAGGGGTGGCTGCCCTCTTCAGGGTGGAGAGAGTTCTTCGCGTTCTTGCCCCAACTTGCCGATCCGGCAAATTCTGCGGCCTTTTACCGCTGCCTCCCCCGGGCTACCCTATAGTGCTGGGTGCCCCAGGCATATCGTCTACATGGAGTAAGATGAGGCCATTGTGCGCCGCTGTGAGCGCCGATCTCATCGTCCCCCGAGGCTCCTCCCCGTCGCTCCCCTCGGGGGATTTTATTTCTCTACGTATATAGCTTTATTCTCCGCGATTTTAGTATTTATATATGTAGTTAACTGAATCACAAGCTAGCAAGTTAACCACCCACTCGCTCGCGATGATCTTATTGTGCTAGTTTGCTAACAAACTATATCGAGACCGTGCTATGTATATAGTCTGCTTTTTGAACCCTAAAGGAGGATCGGGCAAAAGCACCCTCGCCGCCTGCCTCGCTTCTGGCCTGGCTGAGGCCAGTGAGTCTGTGATCGCGATCGATACGGACCCGCAAGGCACTTTAACCGACTGGCAAGCGAGTGACCCCGAAAACCCGATCCCGCTGGTGCAAATTGAGAAGCCCAACAACCTCAAGACCCTCCAGGATCTCGCGGCCACTTACGGTTGGGCCGTGATCGATGGCGCGGGCCGTACAGAAGAAATGACCGGAGCGCTCATTCGCCTGGCGGACTTGGCGATCACCCCAGTGGTTCCGTCCGCATTTGATCTGTGGGCAACCAACGATCTGGTGGAGGCGATCCAGGAGCGCCAGGAGATCACGGGAGGCCAGCCCCAAGCACGGTTCCTCGTCAGCCGGGCCGGGGTTCATACCCGCCTTGGGCAGGAAGTGGTCGCAGCCGCTGCCGATCTCGGTCTACCGCTGATGGGTTCACGGATTCATCAACGGCAGGCCTATCCAAGAACGACCGGCGAGGGGCGTACACCGCTAACGGGTAACGATCCGAGCGCCAAACACGAGATCCGTGGACTCACACGGGAGGTGATCGAGCTGGTTCAAGGAGGGCAGTGATGGCACTGAACCCGAAGCGCCCCAAGAGGGGGCGTACAGGCCAGGCCGAGCGCGAGGCCGAAAAACTGCATAGCGAGATGCACAGGGAAGACGTGGTGCAGTTGAATGTGCGGATACCCGCCGGGCTGCGCAAGCGATTGAAGATCAAAGCTGTCGAGGAGGACCGCGACGTGGCGGACCTGGTGACGCAGGCGTTAGAGGCCTATTTAAAATGATATTGCTACTTAGGTGCTGTGCTAGCTTGCTAGCCTCGAGAAGAAATGCAGGAACCTGGAAGGCGAGATGCGCGAAGGCAAGCACATCTGGGCCAGGAACCTTGGCAGAGGATCGGGCTATCTTGGGCCCGCTATCTGATCCGGCTAACCGGAACAGTACGGCTAGT
>JAHEOG010000059.1 GCA_018609925.1 Gammaproteobacteria bacterium | reverse complement strand
GTGTCCCATTTCGTCGGCTGGGGGGTCCAGGCGCCCTCGATCCCACTTGTGGTCGCGTACTCGCCCTTGCCGGTCCCCTCGCTGATGGGCCAGCCAAGGCCCTGCTCGGAAATGGGCGCCGCTTCGGGCTCCGGGCCCAGCCTGTCATCGGGCACGGCCCCGTGGCACTTGCCGAAGGTATGTCCTCCGGCAATGAGCGCTACGGTCTCGTAGTCGCTCATGGCCATATTGCCGAAGGTGTTGCGAATGTCCGTGGCCGCCAGTTCCGGATCCGGATTGCCGTTCGGCCCCTCCGGATTGACGTAGATCAGGCCCATCTGGTCGTTGGCGAAAGGCGCTGCGAGATCGCGATCGTCGGTGTGGCGGTTGTCCCCGAGCCATACGGTCTCGGGACCCCAGTTCACGTCCTCCTCGGGCTCCCAAACGTCCTCCCGGCCAAAGCCGAAACCAAGGGTTTTGAAGCCCATGTCCTCAAAGGCCACGTTGCCCGCCAGGATGATCAGGTCGGCCCACGAGATCTTGTTGCCGTACTTCTGCTTGATCGGCCAAAGCAGCCGGCGCGCCTTGTCCAGGTTGCCGTTGTCCGGCCAGCTGTTGAGCGGAGCGAAGCGCTGCGAGCCCGTCCCGCCGCCGCCGCGGCCATCGGCGATGCGGTAGGTGCCCGCGGCGTGCCAGGACATCCGGATGAACAGGGGACCGTAGTGCCCGTAGTCGGCCGGCCACCATTCCCGGGAATCCTTCATGAGGTCGGCCAGGTCCTGCTTGAGGGCCTTGACGTCCAGCTTCTGGACCTCCTCCCTGTAATCGAAATCCTCGCCCAGGGGGTTGGGCAGGGGGGAGTGCTGATGGAGTATCCGGAGGTTGAGCTGGTTGGGCCACCAGTGCTCGTTCCCCGGAGTGTCGGCGTGCAGGGTGGTGCGAGCGCCGTGCATAACCGGGCATTTGCCCGCGGTCTCGGTTTCTTCTGCCTTCGTGGTCATAGCCGTCTCTTCCTTTCCCCGGCTTGGCCGGGTGGTTTCGGTTGGCGCGCGGACCCGGTTCCCGGCCCAGGCGCTCTGGCCTTCCGACCCTCCCTAGCGCTTGGGGACCGCGGCCATCCGTGGCCGGTTCATCTTCCAACTTATTCCCCGCTGCGGGCCCGCACAAATTGAAATCTCAAACCTGTTTGATAGCCGCCAGCTATCGTCCGGCCTCCGAAGAAAAGGGGTCGGTCCCGCCCGTTCGGTCCGATTGGGGGCTACAATGGCCCCAGCCCTGTGCAAGCCTGGGGGAATGGCCGACGATCCAGGGAACCGGATGACTGTGGACGAGGTTCTGGTGGGGGCCAACCGGCGGGCCGGGTGCCGTCTGCAGGCGGAGTAGGTCCGGGGCAAGAGCTTCCATCTGGGAGGCCGGTAATGTCGGTGAGCCAAACGGATCCCCCCATCCCGGCCATCCTCTACGGCACGGCCTGGAAGGAGGAGGCCACCCGGGGCTGCGTCGAGCGGGCCCTGGCCGCCGGGTTCCGGGGGATCGATACGGCCAACCAGCCCCGCCACTACCACGAGGCCGGGGTGGGGCAGGCCCTTCAGGCGGCCTTCGAGGCGGGATGGCTGAGCCGCGAGGCGGTCTTCCTCCAGACCAAGTTCACCCCGCCGGACGGCCAGGACCGACGCATCCCCTACGATGCTGGAGCCGCGCCGGACGAGCAGGTGCGCCAGTCCTTCCGCAGCTCCCTGGAGAACCTCGGGGTGGATCGCCTGGACTCCCTGCTCCTTCACGGACCAACCCAGCTCAGGGGGTTAGGGCCTGCAGATTGGGCGATCTGGCGGGCCCTGGAAGAGATCCACCGGCAGGGCGGGGCGAGCCATATCGGGGTGAGCAACATCGACCCCGATCAGCTTGCCGAGCTATGCGACAGGGCGGAGATTCCTCCGGCCTTCGTGCAGAACCGGACCTTCCTGCGACCATCGGCGGACTACGCGGTCCGGGCCCTGTGTGCGGAGCGTGGGATCGGCTATCAGGGCTTCTCGCTGCTGGCGATCCTACCCCGGGTCGAGGCCGATTCCGTTCTTATGGAGGTCGCCCGTCGCCGGGGGTGGAGCCCGGCCCAGCTCGTGTTCCGCCTGTGCCTCGACCGGGGCATCCTGCCCTTGACCGGGACCACCGACCCCCGCCACATGGAGCAGGACCTGGCGGTGCTGGACCAGCCCCTCTCCCGGGCGGAGCTCGGCGAGCTCCAGGGCCGACTCCCCTGAAAGCGCCGCCCTGCGCCCGCTTTTTTCCCCTGCCCAGGTGGGCTTTGCGAAGGCCCAGGGCCCCGGAGAGAATGAACGAACGGTTTCCAGTGGTCGCATTCGGCCAAGGCAACGATCCTTTGTTGTCGAGGGCGGGTCCCCCGGGAAGGTTGGGCCGTTCCTGGTCGGAATCGCCCTGGCGGAATCGGTTTGAGGGCTCACGGCGTAATTCCCTTCGGGAACGACAAGGGCTCTGGGGGGAAAGCGGGACGGATCCCTCTCCGAAGGCGCCCGGGTCAGCGGTTGGAACCCGGGCAGCGTCGGTAGCCCCCGGGGTTGGCGGAAACTTCCCGGCTGCAAACCCGTTCCAATCTCATAAGGGGATCCTTCGCGCCAAAACCGGAAACTCGAAAACAGCCAAAAGGAGATGTCCTATGGCATTGCAGATCAACGACGTAGCTCCGGATTTTGAGGCGGAAACCACCGAGGGCCGGATCCGGTTCCACGAGTGGGTCGACGACTCCTGGGCCATTCTGTTCTCCCATCCCAAGGACTACACCCCCGTTTGCACCACCGAGCTCGGCTATATGGCCAACATCAAGGAGGAGTTCGACAAGCGCAAATGCAAGATCATCGGCCTCAGTGTCGATCCGGTGGAGAACCACGAGGGCTGGTCCAAGGACATCGAGGAGACCCAGGGCCGGGCGCCCAACTACCCGATGATCGGCGATACCGATCTCAAGGTGGCCAAGCTCTTCGGCATGCTCCCGGCCGATGCGGGAACTTCCGCCGAAGGGCGCACTCCGGCCGACAACGCCACGGTACGCACGGTCTTCTTGATCGGCCCGGACAAGAAGGTCAAGGCGATGGTCTCCTACCCCATGTCCGTGGGCCGCAACTTCAATGAGATCCTAAGGCTGCTGGACGCCTGCCAGCTTTCCGCCGACCACCCCGTGGCCACGCCTGTGAACTGGAACCCCGGCGAGGACGTAATCATCCCGCCGACGCTAAGCGACGAGGAGGCCAAGGAGAAGTTTCCCCAGGGGTGGGAGACCCAGAAGCCCTACCTCCGGGTCACGAAGCAGCCCGGTCATTAAAAAGGAGAGGACTCGCGACCCCCGTTCGAGCCTTCCGGGCCCCTGCCTCTGGGAGATCGGACTTCGGGCCAGGAGGCGGAAAGGCCGGGAGCCGCTCCCGGCCTTTTTGATGGGTGCTGTCCCCCGAATGTCGGGATGGGAGGGAGACAGCTCCCCCGGCGGCGCCTACGCCCGCCACGCCCCGGGGCTGACCAACAGCCCCACGACGCTGCTCATCCGCTTTAAGCCTACCCTGTCCCAGCTCCCGTCCCGCTGAGGGTTCTTTAGGTCTCGAAGAGGCTTGCTATTCCCCTTTTCCCAGGCGGGGACCCTGGTGCCTTTCAGCCTTTGCCACCCGATTGCCCACCCTTGCATCTCGTACGGAGGACCCGGGTCGCCGCCCGGCCTCCTTCACAGGCCGGGCCAGCCAACAACGGTATCCCTTCGGTGCCCGGAGTCCACGGTCCTTTCGCAAAAAACGGAACTCTTCCCTTAAAACGAGGGGGAACCGAAAACCGGCCTTCTTCGTTTTGATAAAGCAGGGATGAGAGAGTTTTACCGATCGGTCTAATAGAATGGGCTTGGGGATTACCCCCTATGCAGGACTTAGTCTTTATTTGATAATTTGCTAAACCATCTGGTTTTCATGGGTGAATTTCGATTGCTTGGAATTGAAATTATAATTTCTGATTTCATGAGTATTTTCGGGAGAATTGGAGCGAAACTGGAATGATTCCGATTTGAAGCATCGGGAATCGCTTTCCAGGTTGTGCCAGGCAAGGCTCTGAGAGGAAAAGGGGCCATAGGAGGAATCTCATGGGCAACCCCGGCTTGGGCCAGGGCAAGGGGGTCAGTGCACGGCGAGGCCGATCCCGTGGCGGGAAGAGGGACTTCGAGGGCCGATCGGGGCCGGGCCTTCGGATTCCCGTCGCCTTCCTCTGGCTCCTGCTGATCGGTGTTCCGCTCGTGGCGGGTGCCGATTCGGCGGAGCAGGACGACGGGGGTGAGGACAGTTTCGAGGAGAGCGTGGACGAGGAGATCCCGTTCGCCTCCGGTACGAAGGAAGAGGTGGAGGAGTCCGTTCCCGAGGAGGATTCCGGGCCTAAGGATTTCCCTCAGAACCGGGCGGATGAGCTCTCCCGGGAGGAGCCCTCGGTCCAAGAGCGGCAGCAGGAGCAGGAACGGGACCAAATCCGGGAGGAGGTTACCGACGTCTACCTCGAAGGGGGCTCCTCGAACGATTCGGCCTCGAATGAGGGGGGAGAAGGTGGGGGCGACGATCCCGGCAAGTACCAGGGAGGGGACTCCTCCGCTGAATCGGCCTCAAATGATGGAGAAGAAGGGGCGACGGACGACCCCGGCAGGGAGATTCCCGGAGACGGGCTGAAGGAGGATTCCCTGGGGGTCGGCTTCGTCGACGAGGCGACCTTTCGGCTCCCCGTTGGCGCGGGCCTGGGCTGGGCCCCCCGACCGAAGCCCGGAATCCACGGTGCCGAGGCGGCCGGCCGGATGACGGAGTCGGTGGTGGGCGCCTCTTTGGGCGAGGGTCCCGGGTCCTCCGGCGGGCTGGGGGCTGTGCTTGGCTCGGCCGATGCCGAAGGAGCGCCTGGGTGGGAAGACGAGGTCGGCCGCCGGGCGGGGGATGCGGGTCTGGAAGATTTCGAGAGTACTCAGGAATCCCATCAGCCCATCCCCGATCGAGAGGACCCGCACCAGGACAAGAGTGCAGGCCGCAAAATCTTTGACGCCGTCAAAGGCCCGCTAACGATTTTCTGCACATCCTGCAATGCCTTTAGCGGAAGCCCAAACCAACCGGAACCGTTGAAGACCGGCGGGGTAGGGGCCTACGACGTGGACCACGATGGGCATGCCGAGGCCTGGGACAACGACAACGACGGTCAGCCCGAGGAGTTCGATACCACCGGAGATGGCCAGGTGGACGCCTACGACACCAACGACGACGGTAGAGCTGACGAGTTCCATGGCGACGACGGCGATTCCCGGCCGGACCTGTTCGACACTACCGGCGACGGCGAGGCCGATGCCGTCGACACGGACGGCGACGGGAGCCCCGACTACTTCGATACGAACGGCGACGGTCGGGCCGACGCCAAGGATACCGACGGCGACGGGGAGTGGGACGTCCGGGATACCAACATGGACGGCAACTACGATGAATCGCGCGGCGGCGATGAAAAGGATACCGATGGTGATGGGGAGGCCGACGCCTCTTACCCAAAGCAGGCTTCCTCGGATGAGGAGGACAACGACTCCTCCGATAGCGATGGGGACTCCGACGACGGTGGGGACTCCGACGACGGTGGGGACTCCGACGACGGTGGGGACTCCGACGACGGTGAGGACTCCTCCGACACCGACGACGGGGAGACCCTGCCTGCTCCCGGCCAGCGGAAGGGTCCGCCGCTCACCGAGGAGGAAAAGAAGCTGGTGGGTCGGGTGACCGAGGACGTGGCGGACGACATCGAAAGCGCCCGGACCAGCCAGAAGACCACCACCCCCACTGGACCGGAAGGACGCGGCGATCCCGGGGAGCTCGACCTGCCGGACCTGGACCAATCCGGTGTGATGATGCCCGAGCGGCCAGGCTCGCTCCAGATGCCGTTCGTCTATCTCCCCCAAAGCGCCTTCATCGACGGCGCTATGGGGGTCTGCGCCTACCAGTCGTGCTAAGTATGGGCGGGGTGGGTCCGGTCTACCGGAGCCCCGGCCTCGGCTCCCCGGCCGGAGTCCGTGCTCCGGAAGGACCGCCTTCTCGAATCGGGCCACCGGGATGCTTGGGACCGGGCCCCGACCCCTTCCACGCGCCTTTGCGTAGCTCGTTGGTCGCTTCCAGCCCCTTTCGGATCGAGTTCCCGAGATAAGGAGTCGGTATGACCGAATCCCGTTGGGAAGGGGGATCCAGTTCCCGGCCCTTGCCGGCAGAGCGACTAAGGAAATGGGTGATCCGGGGCCTAACGGGCCTCCTTCTGACAACCGGGCTCGCTGCAATGGCTGAAGGGACCGAGGAACCCGCGCACGATCCGACCCGCACCTTCAACCAGAACCGGGCCGATCGCCTCTCGCGCTTCCCCGATCCCCAGCCGGCCCCCTCCTTAAGGGAGCGCCCGCGCCTCAGCCCAACTGCGGT
>JAHEOG010000058.1 GCA_018609925.1 Gammaproteobacteria bacterium | reverse complement strand
CTCCCAACTTCCTCCACCCGGAGCAGATGCGGCGGTTGATGGTGGATACAGCGCGCCACTTCTCCTTGCGCCGGGACGATGGCGGTGATTACAGCGTGGAAGTCGATCCCCGCTACGCCGATCGGACCACCGTCGGTGTCCTACGGGAGCTCGGCTTCAACCGGCTCTCCGTGGGGGTGCAGGACTTCGACCGGGGTGTGCAGGAGGCCGTCAACCGCATCCAGCCGCCCGAGGCCACCCACGAGGTGCTGGCGGCCGCCCGCGCCAGCGGCTTCCAGTCGGTGGGCCTGGACCTGATCTACGGCCTGCCCCGCCAGAGCGTGGATTCCTTCCTGACCACCCTGGACGGGGTCCTGGAGTGCTTGCCCGACCGTCTGTCCGTTTTCGGCTACGCTCATCTGCCCGACCTTTTCCCCGCCCAGCGTCGGATCCGGGAGGAGGAGCTGCCCTCCCCGGAGGAGAAGCTCGCCATCTTCCGGCGGGCTGCGGAGCGTCTGACCGAAGCGGGCTACATCCACATCGGCATGGACCACTTCGCCCGTCCCGATGAAGAGCTGGCGCGGGCCCAGCGGCGCGGCGAGCTCCACCGCAACTTCCAGGGCTACACCACCCACGGCGAATGCGATCTGGTGGGCCTGGGGGTCAGCGCCATCAGCGAGGTGGCCGGGACCTACAGCCAGAATGTCCGGGAGCTGAGCGAGTACTACGCCTCTCTCGATGGCGGGGAGCTTCCCATCTTCCGGGGGCTGGAGCGAACCGGGGAGGACCGGATGCGGCGCTGGCTGATCAATCGGCTGATGTGTGACTTCGCCCTTGATTTCACCGAGGCCGAGGCCCGGTTCGGGATCGACTTCGCCGAGCACTTCGCCCCCGCGCTGGAGGAGCTGACGGAGCTGGCCGAGGACGGGCTGCTCGAGCTCCACCCCACCGGACTCAAGGTGACCCCCCGGGGCCGGCTCCTGGTGCGCCGGATCGCTATGGCCTTCGACGCCTACCTGGACCGCCAAGAGGGGGATCGACCCTTCTCCCGGGTGGTTTGAGCTCCCCAAGGTCCCGGGGTCCAACGGTGTCCCGACGCAACGAGGCCCCGCCTGGCGAGGCGGGGCCTCGTTGGATTCGCCCCGCGGGCGGGCGCGTCTGGTCGGGGCAGCAGGATTCGAACCTGCGACTCCCGGCACCCCATGCCGGTGCTCTGGCCAGGCTGAGCTATGCCCCGCGAATGGTGCCCGGGGCTGGTTTCGAACCAGCGACCTCTACCGTGTCAAGGTAGCGCTCTCCCCCTGAGCTACCCGGGCAGCAGCGCCAGGAAGGCCGGTTCGCCCGAATCCGGGGTATTGCCCCCAATGGGAGCGGTTACGGGCCGGGCCTTCCGGGGAGCGAGAATCCTAGCACCCCTCGCAGCCGGGCTTCAACGAGAGGAGACGGCCGCTCAGGGCTCGCCCAGCTCGCTCCGGGGGCGCAGGTCCAGGTGCTCGATCGCCACGTAGTCCAGCAGGCCCCGCACCAGGGCGACCATCAGGAAGACCAGCAGGATCGCCAAGGGCAGCCCGGCGGTGATCGCCGCGGTCTGCAGCGCCACCAGCCCGCCCCCGACCAGCAGGACGATGGCGACCACCCCCTCGGTCACCGCCCAGAAGATCCGCTGCGGGGTGGGCGGATCGGTCTGCCCCCCGGCGGTTATGATGTCGATGACCAGCGACCCGGAATCGGAGGAGGTGATGAAGAACAGGGCGATGACCACCAGCGCCAGGATCGACGAGGCCATGGCCCAGGGGAAGACCTCCAGGAAGGCGAACAGGGAAGTGGAGACATCGGCCTGGACAGCCCCCACCACGCCCCCGCCGCCGAACATCTCGAGCTGGAGGGCGCTGTCGCCGAAGACAGTGAACCACAGGAAGGTCGCCACGGTGGGGGCCAGCAGGACGCCCATGGTGAACTCCCGGATGCTCCGGCCGTACGAGATCCGGGCGATGAACATCCCCACGAACGGCGACCAGGCGATCCACCAGCCCCAGTAGAAGACCGTCCAGGCCTTCTGCCACTCGGTGGCCGAATAGGTCTCGGTCCACAGGGCCAGCCGGAAGAAGTTGTCCAGGTAGTAGCCGAGGTTCTCCACGAAGCCCTTGAGGACGAACAGGGTGGGGCCCACCACCAGTACGAACAGGGTCAGGATCCCCGCCAGGACCAGGTTGGACTCGGACAGCCGACGCACACCCCGATGGACTCCGGAGGCCACCGACAGCGTGGCGATGAGGGTGATGATCGCGATCAGGACCACCTGGATCCCGGGAGCGATGCCGATGCCGAACAGATAGAGCAGCCCGGCGTTCATCTGCTTGACCCCGAGGCCCAGGGAGGTGGCCACCCCGAACAGGGTGGCGACGGTGGCCAGGACATCGATGAGCACCCCCAGCGGGCCGTAGATCCGGTCCCCGATGAGGGGATGGAAGGCCGAGGCCAGGGACAGGGGCATGCCCCGGTTGAAGGTGAAGAAGGCCAGGGTTACCCCGACAAGCGCGTAGATGCCCCAGGGGTGCAGCCCCCAGTGGAGGTAGGCGATGCCCATGGCCTCCCGGGCCGCCTCGGCGCTGCGAGCCCCCATCTCGGCGTGGGGCGGGCTGGCGAAGTGGAACAGGGGCTCGGCCACCCCGTAGAACAGCAGTCCGATCCCCATCCCGGCGCTGAACAGCATGGTGAACCAGCTCGGCCGGCTGAACTCAGGCTCGGCACCATCCCCGCCCAGGCGGATCCGCCCCAGTCGGGTAAACATCAGGATCACCATGAAGACCAGGGCCGCGTTCATGACCAGCACGAAGAACCACCCGGTCTTGTTGGCGATGGCGGCCTGAACGCTGCCGAAGAACTGCTCGGCGGTCTGAGCCCAGAGGAGGCCGCCGATGACAAAAAGCAGGATGAGCAGAACGGTGAAGCTGAAGGTGTAGGGGTGGACGTCGAACAGGATCCGGCCCGAGCGCGAGCGGAGGGTGTACCGAGGCATGTCCTCCCGCATGGGGACCTCCTGCGGTTGGGATCGCTTAGAAGTAGTAGCCGACGTTGATGTTGAACCGGGTGTTGAAGTTGCCGTCGTCTACGTTGGTGGTCCGAATCGGCGGTCCGAAACCTTGTCCGCCCAGGAAAGGCATGTTCTTGCCCTGGATGACGTCGATGTAGGCGAATACCGGGGAGGCGTCCACCCGCGCGCCGACCACGTTCAAAACGGAATCGTTGGCATCCCCGGTGTCCTTGTCCAGGATGCTGAAGTTCTCGTAGACGGTGATCCCGGTGATGGGGCCGAGGCGGAAGGGGATGTCGTAGGCCAGGTTGGCCACGCCGAAGTTGGCCTCCGAGGCCAGGGGGAAGTCCGCCCCGAAGGCCCCGATCTGGATCTCCTCACCGGAAACCCCGGGCGGGTTCTTGGGGTGGTACTCGTAGCGCCCGCCCTCGAGCATTAGGTTCCAGTTCCCCATCACGGCGTTGACGTGGCCGGCGGCCGCCCATTGGCTGCCGTTCTCTCCCGTCTGGGAGTTGCGGAGCTGGCCCCACTGGCCGGAGAGGCCCACCTCGGTGGTGTTGCCGCTTCCGAAATCGAAGGTGTATCGGGGCTGGATGTTGACCTGGTTGGTCTCCTCGTTGAACTGGTTCTGACCCGGGTTTTCGACTACGTCGAACGAATAGCGGTTATTGTTGCCCTCGAACCCGGGCTCGGAGTTCTTGTAGAAGGCCAGGTCCATGCTGAAGTTGCCGCGCTCGTAGACGGTCTTGAGCCCCAGGTCGTAGTCGTCCTCCAGACCGACGAAGTAGGGCAGCCCGAACCAGTAGCTGTGGGAGGCATAGGGCTGGATCCCGAAGGGGACCCGCGAGACACCGAGCTGGAGCTGGAGGTCGTCGGTGGCGTTGTAGCCGATCCAGCCGTGGTGCAGGACCTGCATGAAGCTGTAGAAGCGGTACTCGGCGGAGAGGATGATGTTGTTGATCTGGCCGTCGGCGTTGAGGCGGAAGGTGTCGAAGTCTATCCGTCCCCCGGTGTCCTTGTCGGACTCGTTCCAGTCCCGGAAGAGGTAGTTGAAGCGCAGGGCCCCGCCCAGGGTGATGCCCTCCTCGGGAGGCGGCTCGGGCTTGTGGTGCCCCTCCACCCGTTGTCGTAGGGCTTCGATGTCCCCCTTCAGCGTCGTTACCTCCTCGTCCGTCAGGAAAGTCAGCTGCGAAGGAAGTCCCGAGTCCCCGTCGGGGCCTTCGGCCCCCAGGGCGGCCGTGGGGACGAGGAGCAGGGACGACAGGAACCGCCGGCTTCCCCGCATTGGCGCCTCCCCTTCGGTTTCGATTTGCAACCAGGACACCGTAAGGACTTGAAAAAGGGACTGCCAACCACCGGTGGGATCGATCGCTGGGGAGGGCGGTGAAGCCGACCCGGCCCCGGGTTAAAAGATGCAGAAAAATTATTTCTTTTGGGGACGGCGTCCGTTAGGGTAAGAGGAGATCCTTTGATCAAGACGGAAAGGAGCCGCCATGACGGGCCCACGTATGCGGATAGGACGGTTATTGGGAGGAATCGCCGCGATCGGCCTTGCCCTGGGCACCGCCCAGGCCGGGAACGGCTACGTCGCGGAGCTGAAGCCCCTAAACGCCGACAAGCTGGGCCAGGCCGCCCAAGGGACCGCTACCCTCAAGGTGGAGCAGGGCCAGCTTCGGATACGAGTCAAGGCGCAAGGATTGGCCCCGGGTGCCGTGCACCTGCAGCACTACCACGGCTTCCCCGACGGCAAGGACGCGAAGTGCCCCACCGCCGGCGACGATACCAACGGCGATGGCTACATCGACCTGATCGAGACGGAGCCGATGGCGGGAACCACCCTGGTCCCCTTCCACGAGAATCCCGTGAGCCTGAAGATCAAGGCCCATTCCTACCCCAAGGCCGATAGCCGAGGCCGCATGGAATACGAAGGCACCGCCCCCATCGATGAGCTGGAGCAGGCCCTCGCCGACAAGCACGGGATAGCGGATATCGATTTCGACAAGCGGGTCGTCTTCCTGCACGGCACCGCGAAGAACGCGGATCTGCCCGATTCGGTGCGCTCCCTGCCCGACGTCCCGGCCCAGGTGACCCTGCCGGTGGCCTGCGGCGAGATCCGTCCCGCTGAGTGATCGGTCGCCGGGAAACCTTCTAGACCAATGGGTCTAAGCAAAAAGGCCTCCGGGACGACCCGGAGGCCTTCTGCGCTAGAAGCAAGCCTGCCGATAGGTCACAAGGTGGCCGAGCGGGAAACCAGGCTCAGGAGGAGCACTCCCCCGATGATCAGGCCAATGCCGGCCATCCCGGGGCCGTCCAGCCGCTCGCCGAGCACCGCCCAGCCGATGAGCGCGATAAGCGCCATCCCCAGACCGGCCCAGATAGCATAGGCCACGCCGACGGTCATGCCCCGCAGGGCCAGGGCCAGGAAGTAGAAGGCCAGGGCATAGCCGGCGATCACCGCCAGCGAGGGGCCAGCTCGCGTAAACCCGTCCGTTAGCTTGAGGGCCGAGGTGGCGACCACCTCGGCCAGGATGGCGAGTCCGAGCAGCAGCCAGTGCATGGGTACCCCACTGCCGTTGAGGCGGGCGGCGATTGTTGGCCCCCGGCCCGCCTCATTGCAAACGTCGCAAGGGCACCCCGTACAGGTCGGTAGCCCCGTGCCCTGCTTGGGGCCATCGGGGACGGCGATCGCTCCGGAGGCACCGGTACAATGTCCCTGCGGATCGTTCCCGTTCCCCCTGGACAGTGGCCACGCTCTCCTGAAGCGGCCCGCTTCGGGGCTTCGGGCGGCGAGCCGCCGCGGGCCCTGAGTGCCATGCGCCTCCCTCTCCGTTGCGGCCCTTCCCTGGAAGGGATATATGCTTAATCCTTCCCAAAGGGAAAAGGCCGGATGGCTCCCTTTCCTATTCAACATGAAGGCGTTCAATACCAGCCTCAACACCGACAATATTGGCGCAACCAAGCCGCTTAGAGCCGGGGCCATTCGGTTCGGGAAGGAGGGATAAGGCGATGGAGCCGATCCGGCTTGCTCTGGAAGTCGGCTGGATTGCGGAGGGCGATTCCCCGAGGCGGGTGGAGCCCGCCCTGTTTGCCCTGTTGGGGGGTGTCCAGCGCGCGGGGAAGCTCACCGAGGCCACAGAGCGCGCCGGGGTCAGCTACCGCCACGGCTGGGAGCTTTTGCGCCGCTGGTCGGGGATCCTGGGCGAGCCCCTGGTCACCCTGGAGCGCGGACGCGGGGCCCGCCTGACCGAGCTGGGAGAGCGCCTTCTGGCGCTTCACACACGGGTGGAGGCGCACCTCGCCCCTGCGCTCCAGCGGGCCACGGGGGAGATCGAAGAGGAGCTGCGCTCCCTGCGCGAGCGGGACGGGGACCAGCTACGGCTTTACGCCAGCCATGACCTGATTCTTAACCAGCTGGTGGACCACCTTCGGGGCCCTTCCGGGCTCTCCCTGGAGGCGCGCTTCGTGGGCAGCCTCCACGGCCTGATGGCCCTGGCCAAGGGGCACTGCGATGTGGCGGGGATCCACCTCCCGGAAGGCGAGCTCGGCAGGGCCCTGGGCACCTCCTATCGGGGATGGTTGGATCCCCACCACCATCGCCTGATTCGCTTCGTTACCCGGACCCAGGGCCTGATCGTGGCGCCGGGCAATCCGCTGGGACTCACCGGGGTCGCCGATATAGCCGAGCGCGGCGCCCATTTCGTGAACCGCCAACGGGGATCCGGCACCCGGCTGGCCCTGGACCGGCTGCTGGAGGAGGCCGGGCTGGATCCGCAACGGATCGAGGGTTATTACGTGGAGGAGTTCACTCACCTCGCCGTGGCCGCGGCGGTGGCGGGGGGCATGGCCGACGTCGGTCTCGGCGAGGAGGGGGCCGCCCGCATGCTGGAGCTGGACTTCGTGCCGCTCTTCCGCGAGCGGTACTACCTGGTGGTCCGAGAGCAGGACCTGGCCGACGAGCGACTGGTCCGCCTCCGCCAGGAGCTGGCGGGTCCCAATCTTTCCCGGCTGCTCTCGCGGATGAAGGGCTACGAAGGTTCCGGTGCCGGAGATGTCCTTCCCGCCGAGGAAGTCCTTCCCGGGAGCCCCTGATGCCCGGGTGGTGAACGGCGATGCTTCCTTGCCCAATCGGCATTGGGGAAAAGGCCTGCGGACCCTTTCGCCGGTAGCTGGCAATGGCCCCTGGCCGGCGGCCGAGACCGGCCAATCGACTGGGGCACCCGCACCCCGGAGTCCCACTTGTTCCCGAAGCTCAGTGGCATGGCCCGGTCCGTCAGGGTGTAGGCGTCCCCCCGACCCGCGGTGTTCAGGGGCCGGTCCGTGCCCGAGCCGGTTTCTTGACGGGACGCCGCCAGACTCCGTCAACGGGCTTCGGAGTGGGGGGAGGGGCCAAGGGGTGCTAGCCACACCGGGTGCCGCATCCGTCGGGAGACGGCGAGGCGCCCCAAGTCGTGCCCGAGGTTGCCGGTTCTCCATACGGGTCCGGAGCCGTTAGGCTGAAGCCCCATTCCCTGGAGCCGAGTTTCGCTATGCTTTCGAGAGTCTTCGCCCCCTTTGGCCTCGTACTGCTGGTCTTGGTCCTGCTCTTCCCGTGGCCGGCCTCGGCCCAGGGCCAGGGCGACCACGACCCGGAAGCCCTCATCCGGAGCTACGACCTAGAGGTGGCCGAGACGCCGGTCCGACAGCGGCCCGGCTGGGAGCGACCGGACCGGATCCTGGTGCGGGGGGATCCCGAGCGGGTTCGGTGGCTGCAGCCGGTGGCGCCCGGGGTCGAGCTGGTGCCGGTGGCCGGCATCGGGCAGGCCCTGGAGCGCCTCCCCGGTGCCGACGCTGTAATCGGGCTGTGCAGCGCGGAGCTGCTCGAACGCGGCGAGGGCCTGGACTGGATCCAGATCTACACCGCCGGGGCGGAGGACTGCGTACGCCTCCCTGAGTTCGACCGGCGCAAACCGCTGCTGACCAACATGCAGCACATCGCGGCCCCGGTGATAGCCGAGCACGTGATGGCGATGGTGATGAGCCTGTCGCGACACCTTCCCGCGTTCCATGCGGCCCAACGGGCCGGCCGGTGGGCCCGTGAGCCGGCCATCACCCATGACATGCGGGTCATCAAGGGCAAGACGATGCTGGTGGTGGGCCTCGGCGGGATCGGTACCGAAACCGCCCGCCGCGCCCATGCGCTGGGAATGACCATCACAGCCACCCGGGCCAGCGAGCCGAAGGGGCCCGAGTTCGTCTCGGAGGTGGGCCTGCCCCATCGTCTGCCCGAGCTGATCCCGGAGGCGGACGTGGTGGTCAACGCCCTGCCGCTGACCGACGACACCGTCGATCTTTTCGACGCCGAGCTGTTCCGGTCCATGAAGGCCTCGGCCCTGTTCGTCAATGTCGGGCGCGGCGGCACCGTGGTTACCGAGGACCTATTGGCGGCGCTGGAGGACGGGACCATCGCCGGGGCCGGGCTGGACGTCACCGATCCCGAGCCGCTCCCGGAGGGGCATCCGCTCTGGCGGGCGCCCAACACCATCATTACCCCCCACGTAGCCACCCGCTCCGACCTCGAGGTGGAAGCGCACTGGCGGCTCGTGCGCGAGAACCTGCGGCGCTACGTCGCCGGCGAGCCCATGCTTTCGGTGGTGGATCCCGAGCGGGGCTACTAGCTGATCAGCGAAGGCCCGCCCGTCCCGGGCCGGTCGTGTCGTTACTGCCGGTCCACCGGGACCGAGGCGGCGAGTAAAGCCGGAAGGGCTGGAGGGGGCCTTGGGAGCGGATTGACCGGGCGTTGCTGCGAAGGCATTGGCAACTCCACTCGCCAACAGGATCTCCTCCGCCCGCCCTCCGCAGGAGGGAGAGGGCAAGACCGAAACCAGCGGACACCAGGGTCGGCCGTTGCGACAGGGTCCTGCGCTATAGGGCCCCTCTTCCCATTGAGTCAGAGCTCCAGGCTGGGTCCTTCCTCATCCGATCCGTGTTGCTCAACGGCTAGGGCCCTCAGCTTTTCTCGGGCATCGCTGAGCCCATCGATTACGCTTTGAGAAGGCTGGTAGTCGGCTCGCTGGCGTGCTTCAGCTAGCTCGTCCAAGGCCTCTTTGACCGCAGCCTCTATCTCCCAATACCGCCAGTCCATACCCACTCCTTAATTTCGTAGGGATCCGACCATCAGGCGGCCTTAACCAGATCCTACCCGAGGCTCCGATCCCTTTTCGATAGATTCCCGGTACGGGCGGAAGCCCAAACGACGAAGGCCCCGGCGGATCGCCAGGGCCATGATTTGCTGGGCAATTTGGCGGAGGGGGAGGGATTCGAACCCCCGGACGGCGGAGCCGTCACCTGATTTCGAGTCAGGCGCCTTCGACCACTCGGCCACCCCTCCAGAACCTCTGCAGTCCAAACAAGGAGAGGGCGCGCCCAAGGCGGGCGCCCCTCCGGGGGCCTGGGGTCCGGCAGGGCGGACCGCTGGTGGATGGTGGGACGGGCGGGATTCGAACCCGCACACCAGAGGTACTGGATCCTAAATCCAGCGCGTCTACCAGTTCCGCCACCGTCCCCCCGCACGGACACCGGTGGCGCGGGCCGGCCCGTTCTGGGCCGAGCGGCGCCCGCCCGGTCCGCGTTGGTGGTCCCGACGGGATTTGAACCCGTGTCACCGGCTTGAAAGGCCGGTATCCTAAACCACTAGACGACGGGACCCATGTGAAAGCGTCTTGCCAGCCAGCCGGCTCACCCGCGATCTTCCGGATGTGAGCCGGGAGGAGCGGCCCCGGCCCGCGCGCCAGGGGACAGCGCCGGACCGTCGGCGCTCATCACTTGGATGGAGCGGGCGACCGGACTCGAACCGGCGACATCCACCTTGGCAAGGTGGTGCTCTACCAACTGAGCTACGCCCGCATTGTGTGCCAACCGGCCACTGGAGCCGGAGGCGAAAGCATACCAGATCCGAATGGGGCCCTCGCCACCCCCGGAGGGTACGCACCGGCTTTGGGGTCAGCTGCTCTGGAGCTATGGACTCTGGAGCGGGGGACGGGAATCGAACCCGCATCACCAGCTTGGAAGGCTGGGGTTCTACCGTTGAACTACCCCCGCATTCTGCGGAGCCCACAAGGATACCGCGTTCCCCACTTCCGGCAAAACGCGACCGGCTCGGACCCGTCAGGCCGGGCCCCCGCCTTGTCAGGGCTCGACCCGGGTCCCCAGCACCCGCAGGAACTGGCGGAGCCAGTCGGGGTGGCCCGGCCAGGCCGGTGAGGTGACCAGGTTGCCGTCGGTTACGGCCTCGTCCACGGGGATGTCCTGGTAGTCCCCGCCGGCCAGGGTGACTTCCGGTCCCACCGCCGGATAGGCCGTCGCCTTGCGGCCCTCCAGCACACCGGCAGCGGCGAGGATCTGCAGGCCGTGGCAAAGCGCCGCCACGGGCTTGTCCTGATCGAAGAAATGGCGGGTCACCTCCAGGACCCCCGGCTCCAGACGCAGGTACTCGGGGGCCCGTCCGCCGGAGACGACGAGGCCGTCGTAGTCCTCGGTCCGGATGTCCGCGAAGGTGGCGTTGAGGGTGAAGTTGTGGCCGGGCTTCTCGGTGTAGGTCTGATCGCCCTCGAAGTCGTGGATGGCGGTGCGCACCCCGTCGCCGGCCTTCTTGCCGGGACAGACCGCGTCCACGTCATGGCCCACCATCCGCAGGGCCTGGAAGGGGACCATCACCTCGTAGTCTTCCCCAAAATCGCCGACGAGCTGGAGCAGCTTCTTGGCCATGGCACACCTCCGTATGCGTAGCTGGGCCAGCGCGGGATTGCCTTTCCCATTCTAGGCGGTTGCTCCTTTCCCAGGTAGGCGGGTACCGGAACGGTTCCGGCGCCGACAGTTCTGGGCCTGGCATCCATTTGTGGCAGAATGCCGGGTTTCGCGTCGGTCGGGCGCCCGGGCCCGCCCAGACCCCCGGATCAGCATGGAGTCCACCATGGCCGAGCAGCCCAACCTTCGGGATTGGATCGAGGACCTCCGGGGCCGGATCCGCGACCTATGGAGGCATCTTTGACGTCGATCGGCTCAAGGAGCGGATCACCGAGCTGGAGCACGAGCTCTCGGCCCCGGGCCTTTGGGACGATCCCGAGCTTGCCCAGGGGCTTAGCCAGCAGTACCACCGGCTGAAGGCCCAGACGGAGCCCCTGGACGAGCTCGCCGGCGAAGTGGAGTCGGCGGAGGGGCTATTGGAGCTCGCCGAGTCCGAGGCCGATGAGGAGACCCGGGAGGCGGTGGAGGCCGACCTCCGAGCCATGGAGGCCCGCGTCCAGGACCTGGAGCTCCAGCGGATGTTCTCCGGGGAGATGGACGAAGCCAACGCCTACCTGGAGATCCACGCCGGCGCCGGCGGGACGGAGGCCCAGGACTGGGCCGAGATGCTGCTGCGGATGTATTTGCGCTGGTGCGAGACCAAGGGCTTCACCGCGGCCGTCATGGAGGTCACCGAGGGCGACGAGGCCGGGATCAAGAGCGTCACCGTCAAGGTGGACGGCGACCACGCCTACGGACGGCTCAAGGTGGAATCCGGGGTCCATCGCCTGGTGCGCAAATCGCCCTTCGACTCCGGGGGGCGGCGTCACACCTCCTTCGCCTCGGTCTACGTCTATCCCGAGGTGGACGAGTCCATCGAAGTGGCCATCAATCCCGAGGATGTTCGCACCGACACCTATCGGGCCAGCGGCGCCGGGGGCCAGCACGTCAACAAGACCGATTCGGCGGTGCGGCTGACCCACCTGCCCACCGGCATCGTCGTCCAGTGCCAGAGCTCGCGCTCGCAGCACTCCAATCGGGCCGAGGCCTGGCGGGTCCTGCGGGCGCGACTCTACGAGCGCGAGCTGGAGCGCCAGCGCGAGAAGCAGGCGGCCGAATCGGCGGAGAAGGACGAGATCGGCTGGGGCAGCCAGATCCGCTCCTACGTCCTGGACCAGAGCCGCATCAAGGACCTGCGTACCGGAGTGGAGATCGGCAATTCCCAGGCCGTTTTGGACGGTGATCTGGATCCCTTCATCGAGGCCGCCCTCAAGCAAGGGGTAGAGCCTACCGTTT
>JAHEOG010000057.1 GCA_018609925.1 Gammaproteobacteria bacterium | reverse complement strand
TGGTGATCTCGGCGGAGCTGTGGCCAGTGGTGACGCACCACCCCGAACAGGCCGATTTGGCCAAGGAGGTCAACGATCTCCTGCGCGCGATGGTGGACTTCGCCGCCGATTAGGCGCTTTTCCCCAAGCCAGACGTCCCCTTTCCGGGACGCAATCGGGCGCTGGCTGGCGGTACTCCTTGCGGGGCTCCTCCCAACGGCGAGCGGAGCACCGGCGGCTGGTCCAACAGAAGGGCCAGAGCCAACGGAGCTCACCGGAAACGCCCTCCTCTGGCGGATCGAGCGGGAGGACAGAGCGACCAGCTACCTCTTCGCCACCGTCCACCTGCCGGGCCTGCAAATCCCCGCGGCGGTTGAGGAGGCATTGGATTCCAGCCGGAGCCTGACGGTGGAGGCAGACCCGGGCCCGGAGCCCCGGCGCCTCTATCGCCAACGGGCGGTGATGGCTCGGCCCGCCACCCTGGCCGATATCCTGGCGCCTGAGCTCTTCCAGCGGACCCTCGTTTTGCTCGACCGCTACGGCGTGCCCCGGCGGCGCGCGGCCCGATTGGAGCCTTGGGCGGCGTTCACTCGGCTGTCCCGGCCCGCCGGGGAAGGGCCGCCACTCGATCAGCGGCTCATCCAGCGCGCCCGGAATCGGGGCAAGCCGGTTCAGGGGCTGGAAACGATGGCCGAGCTGGTTTCGAGCCTGGAGGCGATTCCCGAGGAGCACCAGGTGGCCCTCCTCCGGGAGACGGTCCAGGATCGCGAGCGGCTCCGCAGCCAGTGGCAGGCGCTTCGGGCGCGCTACCGCGAGGGGGACTTGCCCGGGCTCCTGCGGGAGGTCGAAAGGGGCAGGGGGGAGGCGCACCACGAGCTTATGCGACGGATGCGGATCGAGCGCAACCGGCGCATGGGATCAAGGCTGCGGCAGCGGCTGCGCGATGGCCCCACCCTGGTGGCCGTAGGGGCCCTCCATCTTCCTGGGCCCTCGGGCCTGCTCCGCCAGCTTACCGAGGCAGGCTACGATCTGGCGCCCGTTCCGACCGAGGGGGTCAGCGCTTCGCCGCCTTCCCGTCCGCCTTGACCTCCTTGAGGGTCACGGTCTCGCTCATCAGGGGCTCGGTGTCCTCGCCTGCCCCCGGGGCTGCCGGGACCCTGGCCTGCATCCGGTAGAGCTCGCCCGGCACGGCCTCGGAGAGGACGAGGTCGTACTCCGCGGCTGCGAACTCCCCCATCCGGTCGCTTTTCTCGCCTTCGCGGTAGGGGACGATGTGGATCCGCTTGCCCGTCACCGACTGCCCGTCGTACCGGAAAGTCATATCCTCGACCTGGGCGTCATTGGCCAGGGCCCGCTTGATGGCCTTCTGGAAGTAGCGCCAGTTGCCCCCGGTCTCGTCCTCCATGGTCACCACCTCGCGCTGGAGGAAGGCCTTCAGCACGGGGTTTCCCTCGGCCTCGGCCACGCCGGGGAAGTGACGCTGGCGCTTGCCGGTGAGGTAGTCGACCTCCGCCTTGAAGGTCTCCCCGTCGGCATTGCGGCTCAGATGGATCTTGATCCGGTCGGTGAAGGGCTCGCCCCTCGAGCCCTCGCGCTCGAGCTCGTAGACGAGGGTGGGCGAGCCCTCCAGGTTGTCCAGGTGCTCATTGTCGAAGAGCAGTCGGTTGGCCTCCGACAGCTCCTCCCCGGCCTGTGCCGCCGGGACCAACAGGGCCAGGCCGAAAAGGGCCGCCGTCCAACGCGAGCGTCGGTTCAAGGCGTTCACTTGGATGCCTCCATTGGGGGTCGATAACCGTTCAGTCCTGAGCGGCGTAGATGACGTTGCCGTCCTCGTCCACCAGTGGGACGTTGTACTCGCGCAGGATCCGGTCGATCTCGTCCTGGTGCTTGTCGATCAGGGCCTCCACGGTGCTGAGCCAGTCATCATCGCCGTACCGGACGCCCATGGAGATCCCGAAGTGATACCGATCGTACGGATCCTTCCCGGACGCGAGCTCGACCACCTCCAGGTCGTTGTGCTGGCACTCCTGGCACTCGTGGAGGACCTGGGTGTAGTAGCCCCCGATGGGGCCCCAGACCAGGATCATGTCCAGCTCGCCGCTGCCCAGGTCGCGTTTCAGGATGGCACCGGGGCTTGTCTCCCGACTACCGCTCTGGTGCTTGTAGGACTTGGCGTACTGGAACAGATCGTTCTCCAGCAGGAACTGGGCCGGGGGACTCTTGGCAAACACCCCGATGTTTAGCTCCTCCCGGCGCTCCTTGGGGATCTCCAGGATGTCCTCCAGGGACTGGATGTCGCCCAGCCCGGCGTCCTTGCGATAGACCAGGGTGTAGGTGGAGTGGTAGTAGGGCTTGGTGGTCTGGCCCACCTCCAGGCTGGTGGTCCCCATCACCAGATCGCAGCGGTAGCGGTCCTCCTGGGGCAGGAACTTGGCCAAGGTGTTCCGGCCGAAGCCCATCTGCATGGGGTAGTAGGCGTATTCCAGGGAAACCCCAAGGTCCTCGGCGAAGACCTCTGCGATCTTGTTCTCGAAGCCCTCCCCGGCCTCATTGGAGAACGGCAGGTTGCTCGGCGGGGCGCAAACGCGCAGGACGTCCTTGTCCGTGCTGATCTCGGCCCCAACCGATCCGGAGGCCAGCCCGAGCATCCCCACCGCCATCAGAAAGGGGACGCCTTTGCGGGCCTGCTGCATCAAACGCTGGCCCAGTGTCATGGGGAACCTCCTAGCCTTCCGCCCGGAGCCCCGGTAGGGGTCCAGGGGATCTAAAGAATGGGGGGAGCGGCCGCCGGGGATGCCACGGCGACCGCTCGACCGCAGCCGCGGCTACTCCCAGTTGCCGGGAGCGTCCTCCCCGGGGCCCGTATCGCCGATCCGGTCGGGGCGGCCCGGCCCGATCTTGCCGTCGGCCCGCGCGTTCAGGTAGGCCCAGATGTTGTCGAACTTGTCGTTGACGTTGGGGTTCTGACCGAAGGCGGGCATCTTGCCGTCCATGGGGCCATCCCAGCCGGAGGCCACCACCTGGATGAATCGGCCCTTATCGATTCCCTTTTGGTTGAAACGCTTCATCAGGTTGGGGCCGATGGAGCTGCCCAGGCCGCCGGGGCCGTGGCACCGCTCGCAGAAGCCGCTGAAGGCCTTCCAGCCCTCGTAGGTCTTCTCATCGACCTTGCAAGCACCCTCGCCCTCGGGGCATTCCAGGGTGTACGGCTTGTCGCCGCCACCGCCGCCGTTGGTGGCCGCCTCGGCATCCGCCTTGGCCACCTTCTGGGCGGCGTCCTCCGAAGCTCCCGCCTGCTCGGTCTCGGCCACCTGCTCCTCGGCAGCGGTCTGCTTCTCGGCCTCGGCGTTGCCGCCGTTGGCCTCCTGGCCTCCGTTGCCGCAGGCGGTGGTCCCAGCCCCGGCGAGGAACAAGGCACCGGCCAGAAGGGCCATTGTCGGCGTAGTGGATAGGCTTCGCATGATCTTGCTCGCCTCCTTGGATGGTTTTGCCCACTCGGGGCCCCTGGATGGCTCGGACCGGGCCGCCTTCGGCAAGTTCCGGGCGCCCGGTTCGCGATTAGGCAAACCAGACTTGCACAGATTATGCCAAGAGTGGGACGCGATTCCCCATTCGAAATTGACCCTAGGGCCCTTGGACCTATCCTAACGGCTAACACCCACGTGGAAGTCCCATCTCACCCCGCTCCGGGCCGATCTGTAACCCCCATGTGACAGTTGCTACCGGCGTTTACCCAGCTTCCTAGCCGATTTAGACTCAATCCAGATCTGGTATGTACGAGCCAAGAGGTAGCCTACTATGCGGATCGCCCCGTTCCTCGGGATGTCGCTGCTCCTGGCCATCAGCCCCCTGGCGGTGGCGGCGGATTACACCCGCTCGGAGGTGGTTGAAACCATCCAACAGAGCCCGGAGGGGGAGCGCCCGGACTTCCGGGACGAGGACCTCTCCGGCCTCGACCTCTCCGGGATCGACTTCCGCCGAGCCGACCTGCACAGCATCGATTTCCGCGAAGCCAACCTACAAGGGGCGGATCTCTCAGAGGCCAATCTGAATCTGGGGCTGCTCAACAACGCCGACCTGCGCGGAGCCGATCTGAGCGGGGCGGGGATGTTCAGCGTCGTGATGGACGGCGCCGATGCCCGCGAAGCCGACCTCACCGGGGTCCGGCTCATCGGGGACCTCAAACAGGTCGATTTCCGGGACGCGGTCCTGCGGGACATGGAGGCCGGGGCCGATATGGCCAACCAGTCCATGGGGCTCATGAACACCGTGCTCAACAACGCTGACCTTCGCGGGGCGGACCTTTCCGGCTCGGTGCTCAATCACGCCTACCTGCGCTACGCCGATCTCCAGGGGGCCAGGCTGACCGACGTCAACCTGATGAGCGCCGATCTGCGCGGGGCCGACCTGACCGGGGCCGATGTCACCGGCCTCCGGCTCGGCGAGGCCAAGCTCTCGGGTGCCGTGTTCAAGGAGCTCACCGGATTCGAGTCGGTTCAGGGCCTGGACACCGTTTCCGGCTGGGAACGGGTGCAAACCTCCCGGAGCCGCTGAGCATCTGGTCCCCAAGCCCCTGGCCAGGATCAGATCCCCTTTTCCGTGCTGAACCGGTTGTCCTGATTATCCTTGACGCGGATCTTCAGGGAACGGTCTTTGCCATCCGGCTGCAGATAAAAGCGCAGGCTGGGGTTCTTGCTGAGGGTGAAGGTGAGATCGGCCTCCATTACCCGCTCCCCGCCGTAGCTTACCTCCATCCAATTGATGAAATGGGGCTCGGGGTAGAGCCGGGTTACCTGGTTCATCTGGAGCCCGGTCACCTGGGGATGCTTGATCATGAGGTGGGCCCGGCGCCCGGCTCCGTTGGACTCGGGTCCCTGCACCCGTAGCCGCATCTTGCCGAGATCCGGATCCTCCTCCTGGTCGCTTATGGGGGCGGCACAGCCGCCACTGGCCTTGACGAAGCGCTTGGCCATGTGGAGCTCGCCATCGTCGGTCTCGGCCACGGCGCGGACGTAGGTGTAGGCGTTGATCCGGATCCGGCTGGAGAGCGTTCCCGAGCCTGCCCCAGGTCCGATCCGGAACGTCGCCGCCATTGGCCGGGGATTGTTGTCGATCACCAGCCAAAGACGGGTGATCCGGCGATCCTCCCCGGTTCGATCCCGGATGGTGATGGGAACCAGCGCCGGATCCTCGGCCCGATCGGGGGCCTCCAGGCCTACCACATCCTGGTCCTCTCCCCGGCGAATGGGGCGGTCCCCGAAGTGTTTGTCCCGCAGTCCCTTCCAGATCTCGACCCCGCGCTCCTTGCGATCCATCTGCGCGGCAGCGGGGACGGGAACGGCTAACAGGACCCCCAGACTCAGGGCGGTCAGGGCCCACCCGGTCAGATTGCCGAAACTCCACTGCTTTGCCACCGATTCGACTCCTTGGCCCCACGTCGGGGACCCGTTTATTCCCACTCCAGCTCTGCGTAGGCGGCGCTCACATTGCGCCGGTGGTACTCATCAAACAGCTCCCACCGCTGCCGGTGATCCCAGCCCACCGACTCGTAGGCCTCGCGCATGGTCCGACCTTCATCGATTGCCTGCCGGATCCCCGAGAGCAGGGTCTCGAGGTAGGCAACCTGCGGCCGGGCCGCCGACGGCCAGTCCGCTCGGACGGGGCCGTGCCCGGGGACGACCCACTCGGCCTTTCGCTCCTTCAATCGATCCAATACGCCCAGCCAGCCCTTGAGGCTGCCATCCAGGGCGGGTACCCGTTCAAGGAAGAGCAGGTCCGAAAGCCACCAGGTACCGGTGGCTTCGTCGAAAACGGTGAGGTCGTTGTTGGTGTGAGCTTCGGGATGGGCCTCCAGGCGCAAGCTGCGCCCCCCCAGGTCCAGCTCGGCGCTGTCCTCGACGGTGCGATCCGGAAGGACGATCCAATCCTCAGGCACCGTCCGGTCCAGGACCTCGCCCAGCTTCTGGCGATAGGTGGGCGCCCGCGAGCCGAGGGCCTGGGGTAGCTTCGCGTGGCCGATCACCTCCGGGTCATCCCCCCGGAATGCGGCATTGCCCAGCACGTGGTCCGGGTGCATGTGGGTGTTGATGACATACCGAATGGGGCGATCCGTGACCTCGCGAACGGCCGCCCGAAGGCGCTTGCCCGTGCCCAGGCTACCCCCGGTATCGATCACCGCCACCGCCTCGTTCCCGATGATGAATCCGATGTTGGCGATGTCGGCACCGAGGTCCTTGTGGGCCCCCTGGTGGACGTAGACGCCCTCGGCAACCTCCTGAACCTCCAGGGGGGCCGGATCAGCCCCCAGCCCGGGTCCGCTGAGGCTCAGGCCCAGGACCAAAGCGGTGAACCCGGTTCGCGCTGTTGCCTGCCTCCAAAGCCCCAATGGGCACTCCTCTGCGGGTGGCTTGGGGGGAATTATTCTAGCACGAAACCGGACTGATCCCGGATCGACGAGCTGGGAGGCCCTGTCACCGGCCCAGCCCGCGGCAGAAAGGGGGACGGCCCATGCCCGTTTGGAGAGGAAAGGACCAACAAAAAAGGCCCGGCTCACCCCCGGGGTAGTGAGCCGGGCCCGGTTTCCGGATTGGGGCGCCTAAGGCACCCGGCCTCCGGGCCTTCCGTTCCAGAAGGCCTGTCTTACATGGCGCTGTCCGGCAGAGCGAACACCGTCATGACGCCACCCAGCTGGGTGTGCTTGGACAGGTTCTGGAAGGCGCCCACAGCGCCGAGACCGGCCTGCGGGTCCTCGAGGCCAGCGGCCATGCCGATGCCGGCCCAGCCGCCAACACCGGAGTACACGGCGACGTACTGCTTGCCGTCGTGCTTGTAGGTGTTGACGTTGCCGATGATGCCGGACGGGGTCTTGAAGGAGTACAGCAGCTCGCCCGTCTTGGCGTCCACGGCCTTCAGATGGCCCTCGAGGGTGCCGTAGAAGACCACGTTACCGGCGGTAGCCAAAGCGCCGCTCCAGACAGCGAACTGCTCGTCGCGGCTCCAGGCATAGTCGCCCTCGGTGGCATCCCAGGCGATGAACCGGCCCATATGGGGCTCATCCATCTCATGCACCGAGTGGTCCTCCTTGACGACAGGAGCCGGGTACATGGAAAGGGTGGCACCCACATAGGGCTGGCCGGCGGTGTACTCCACCTCGAACGGCTCGTAGTCCATGCAGAGGTGGTTCGTCGGCACGTAGAACAGCCCGGTCTTATGGGAGAAGGCGGCGGGCTGCTGGTCCTTGAAGCCCAGCGCGGCCGGGCAGATGCCCTTGACGTTGGTGCCAGCGCCAGCGGCCTCAGTGCTGTACTTGGTCACCACGTCGGGCCGGCCGGTCTCCATGTTGACCCCGGTGGACCAGTTCAGCGTGGGGTCATAGGGCTCGGCGACCAGGAGCTCACCGGTCTTCCGGTTCTGGGTGTAGCCGAAGCCGTTACGGTCGAAGTGCACCACCAGGGGCTGCTTCTTGCCGTTGACCTTCTGCTCCACCAGGATCTTCTCGTTGACCCCGTCGTAGTCCCACTCGTCGTGGGGGGTCATCTGGTAGGCCCACTTGGCCATCCCGGTGTCGGGATCGCGGGCGAACAGGGTCATGGACCACTTGTTGTCGCCCGGACGCTGGTTGGGGTTCCAGGTGCCCGGGTTGCCTGTGCCGTAGTAGACCAGATCCAGCTTGGGATCGTAGGTGAACCAGCCCCAGGTGGTCCCGCCACCGATCTGCCACTCGTCGCCTTCCCAGGTCTTCAGGCCGGTGTTCTTGCCCACCGGCTCCTGGGTGGCGGCGTTGATGGTCTTGTTGGGATCCACCTTCATCTCGTCATCGGGGCCGGTGCTGTAGGCCCGCCACTCACGCTCACCGGTCTGCAGGTCATACGCGGTGAGGTGCCCGCGCACGCCGAACTCACCGCCACTGATGCCGGTGAGGACCTTGTCCTTGACCACCAGCGGGGCTTGGGTCGCCGTCTCGCCCTTGCTGGGATCGCCGTTCTTGGCCTCCCAGACGAGATCGCCGGAATTGGCGTCCAGGGCGATCAGGGTGGTATCGGCCTGCTGCAGGAAGATCTTCCCGTCGGCGTAGGCCAGGCCGCGGTTCACGGTATCGCAGCACATCACCGGAACCACGTCCGGATTCTGATCCGGCTCGTAGGTCCACTCGATGGTGCGATCGCCGAGATTCAGGGCGATGACCTTATTGGGGAAGGGGGTATTGATGTACATCATATCCCCGAGCACCAGCGGACCGCCCTCGTGGCCCCGCAGGACACCGGTGGAGAAGGTCCACACCGGCTGGAGCTGATCGGCGTTGTTGCTGTTGATCTGATCCAGCTCGCTGTAGCGGTTGCCGTCGTAGGTGTTACCCCACATGACCCAGTTGGACGAGTCCTGGCTCATCTTCTGGACTTCCTTGTTGGCGAGGGCAACGCCGGATACCGCCATCATGGCCGCCCCGACGAACAGGGCGCTAATGGCGGTCCGGGTTTTCCCCCGAAGACCACTCGTCGAGTACATGGCACACCCTCCTGTGTTGCCTTTTTCCCCGGGTGTACAACTAGTGGCGCCGCCACCGGATTATGGTCGACGCCCTACCGAGAAGAATTGCATGCACCATGCCAACCGTCCGACCCCAAAGAAATCCTTGCATGAAGGAAGAATTCCCGGGCCCGGGGGGATCGACGGTATCGCTTGAGTGGCAGGCGTGTCTCTAATCTGTAACAGGGGGTGGCCCGGGGGAAGGATGACGCATCGGGGGCCCGAGATGGGGGCGGGGAGCTTCGTGGAAACGGCACGGATCGCCCGGATTGGCCGGGCGATCCGGCCTTCGAGCCGTCAGTCCCCGTCCCCTTCCCCGTTGCCGCCCTGGCGGGCTCCGGCGGTTTCCATGCCGCAGTGGTTGCGGCCCTTGGCCTCCATCCGGACCAGCTTCTGGCGAAGGGTGATCCCGTCCTCTCCCGGCTCGCGGAGGACGTCGCCGCGCTCGCCGCTGATGTCCTGACCCCGGCGATAGGTATCCGCCGCCGAGAACTTATCGTAGGGCATGCGCGCGGCGATGTAGTCGATCACGCAGGAGCACTTGTAAAGATTGCCCCAGCTCCGGCCCCCGTGCATCGCCATGCACTCGTTGACGAATCGAACCTCCTCGTGCGTCGGGTATTCCCCGGCATGGCCCGACTGCTCGTCCTGGCCAGCCCAGGCCCCGCCGGCGAAGGCGGTGAGGGCGAGTCCCAGCATTACCTGCTTTTTCATGGCGTTTTCCACTCCTTTGGGGTTTCAGGAGCCGGGGGCGGAGGATTCCGCTCCGGCGTTTTGCGATTCGCGCTGCTCCCGTGACAGCCCATGCTTCTGCATCCGGTAGCGCAGGGTGGTCCGGGTCACGCCGAGCCGGCGGGCGGCCTCGGAGACGTTGCCGGCGGTATCGTCCAAGGCCTGCCGGATCATGAGGCGCTCCGCCTCCTCCAGGGTCAATCCGGATAGGGAAGGCTGGGAGGTCTCGGCGCCGGCAGACTCCCCTGCCATGGCGGCGGCCGGGGCCAGGGCCAGGGCCTTGGCGGGGATCCGCTTGCCCTCGCTCAGCAGCACCGCCCGCTCGATCAGGTGGCGGAGCTCGCGTACGTTGCCGGGCCAGTCGTAGTCCATCAGGGCCTGCCAGGCCTCGTCGGTGAGCTCCGGGACGGGCAGGCCGTACCGCCGCGCCGTGGTCTCGACGAAGTAGCGGGTCAAGGCCGGGATGTCCTCGGGGCGCTCGCGCAGGGGCGGCAGGGAAACATCCAGCTCCTTGAGCCGGTAGTAGAGATCCGCGCGGAACTGGCCCTGATTGACCAGCTCCCCCAGGTCACGATTGGTGGCGGCCACCACCCAGGCGGGGACCTTGCGCTCCTCGGTGCTCCCGACACGACGCACGGTGCGCCGGCCGAGGAAGGCCAAAAGGCTGGCCTGCACGTCCAGCGGCACCTCGCCCACCTCGTCCAGGAAGACGGTGCCGTCCTCGGCCGCCTCGATAAGCCCCGGGCGGGCGCTGGTGGCGTTGGTGAAGGCGCCCTTCTCGTGGCCGAAGAGCTCCGCCTCGATGAGCTCATTGGGCAGCACGCCGCAGTCGACGTGGACGAAGGGCCGGTCCCGCCGGGGGCTCTTCAAGTGGAGCAGACGCGCCGCCAGGTCCTTGCCGGTTCCGGTCTCGCCCAGGATCAGCACCGTGGGCGGCACCACATCGGGCCCGGCGCTGCTCACCAGCCCGGCGATCCGCTGGATCTGGGAGAGGGCCTCCTGCATGGGGGCGCTGTCGCCGATGAGCTCGACCCCCTCCACGGTCCGGCTCTCCCGCTCCCGCGAGTACTCCAAGCTGCGCTGGAGCTCCGCCCGGCTCAGGGCCTGCTCCACCATGAGCACCAGCTCGTCCAGGTCCACCGGCTTCTTCAGGTAGTCGGAAGCCCCCTGCTTCATGGCGGACACGGCGTCCTCGATCTCCCCGAAGGCGGTCATGACCACCACCGCCGGGGGAGGGGAGAATTCGCTCATCAGCTCGGAGAGCAGATCCATGCCGGAGCCGTCCGGCAGCCGGATGTCCAGAAGGACCAGGCTGGGATGAACGGTCGCCAGGGTCTCGCGGGCCGCGCTCAGGGTCCCGGCGACGTGGCACTCGAAACCGGCCTGCTCCAGGCGACGGCAGACGGCGCGGGCAAAGACGGTCTCGTCATCCACCACCAGGACGGGGATGGCGTCGCCCACCTCGCCCTCACCGGTGGCCTGCTCGGCCAGCTCAGCGTCCATCGTGCTCCTCCGGATGGCCCCGCTCGGAGTTACGGCCATGCCCATCTGCCTCCATGGCGATCCGGGCTACCGTGCCGCCTCCCTCGCGGGGCTCGAAGGTCAGCGACCAGCCGTGGGCCTCGAGCACCTTGTATGCAAATGGGATGCCCAGACCGGTTCCCCGACGCTTGGTGGAGGGCCCCGGGGTCAAGTCGGAGGGCCGCTCGTAGGAGCTTAGGCCCGGACCCCGATCGGCCACAGCCACCTCCGCTTGCCCGTCC
>JAHEOG010000056.1 GCA_018609925.1 Gammaproteobacteria bacterium | reverse complement strand
GCCAAGGCGCGCCAGCCGGAACCGCTGCTCGCGCCCCGCCTCGGGCAGCACCGCCACCGGGAAGTCGCGGATGCGGGCGGCCTCCTCCCCCGCCGGCACCCGAGCCACCTCCTCCTCGCTGCGGGCAGCGGTCATGCGGGCCACCGCCTTGCCGGTGGCCAGCGCCGCGCGCGCGGGCAGCTCCAGATCGGTCGCCACCTGCCGGCTTGCCTCCGCCAGGAGGTCCACTCCCGGCCGGCGCCAATGGCGCCGGGTGCCGGTGAGGTCCAGGTACCAGGCGCCGCCACCCTCGCCCTCCACCTTCGGGGTGTAGCGGCTCAGGGTCTCCCCTACCCGTCGACGCGCCCGGCGCACTGCATCAGTATCGAGCGGGACCACCGCCGCCCCGTTCCGCGCCCGCTCGGCGGAGAGCCCCGGCGCGATCCCCTTCGCCCGGGCTTCGCCGGACGCGGCCACGACGGTACCGCCCCGGGTCACCGCCAGCGGTCGGCCCCGTAGCTCCGGATCCCGCTGGCGTGCCAGGGCCACCGGAAGCCCGGGCAGAACCAGGGAAGCGATCTCGCGCTCAGCGTCCATGGCGCGCCCTCCTCGGCCGCTCTCCCAAAGCGTCCCGTTACGTTCTCATTTCGTTCTCAGTATAGACCAGGAACCACACCCGGGGTAAAGGGGTGGGATCCACCGAGGAAGACGACAGGAAGGGACGCCTCGACGCTCCGTGGGGAAGCCCGTTCGCGATCGCGGGTGTCTTGCGAGGGATCGGAAGACCGAAGCAATTTCCGAAATGCCCCGTCATGGCGAGGAGCCGTAAGGCGACGACCCAATCCCCCTGAAGGGCTATACCCCCGAGATAGTGCCCGGCCCCCGCGGGATTCCGGCTCATCCCTTCGGATGGCCGGGATGACAGGACCTTGTCCGACAGGGCCGGTCATTCCCCCCCTTGGGCGGGAATCTCCCGAAAGGGGCTCGGTCTGGGGGATCCCCTCGTTGGCTAACGCCTCCTCGAGATAACCAGGTTGGCCAACCGGGGCGAAACCAATGCCGGGTCCATGCCCGTACCGATGCCGTAGGCACAGAATCGAGGAGACGAAAAGGCCTTGGAGGAGGGTGCAGGGGCGTGGGCGGGGAGGAGTGAAAGCGAGCGCTTACGTTCTCATTTCGTTCTCAGCCCTCGCTATCATTCGAAAAACCGGAGTCCGCGCCCGGTGCCTGCCCTCGCCGGCGCTGCTGGAGCTCGACGATGCGGTCGCGAACCCGACCTTCCAGCCCGCGCTCGGTGGGCTCGTAGTAGATCCGCTCGGCCAGGCGCTCGGGCAGAAAGCCCTGCTCGGGAGCGACGCCGCCGGGGTGATCGTGGTCGTAGTGATAGCCCCGGCCGTAGCCGAGCTCCTTCATAAGTTGGGTGGGGGCGTTGCGGATGTGGAGGGGGACCTCCAGGCTGCCGGTCTCGCGGACGTCCCCCGTAGCCCGATTGAAGGCGGTGTAGGCGGCGTTGGACTTGGGGGCGATGGCCAGGTAGATGGCCGCCTGGGCCAGGGCCAGCTCGCCCTCGGGGCTGCCGAGGAAGTCGTAGGCGGCCTTGGCGTTGATGGTCACCTCCAGGGCGCGCGGGTCGGCGTTGCCGATGTCCTCGGAGGCAATGCGTACCAGGCGCCGGACGATGTAGAGGGGCTCGTCGCCGCCGTCGAGCATGCGGCTCAGCCAGTAGACCGCGCCGTCGGGGTCCGAGCCGCGCACGGCCTTGTGCAGGGCCGAGATCAGATCGAAATGCTGGTCGCCGCCCTTGTCGTAGCGCCGGACCCGCCCGCCCACCACGGCCTCCACCGTCTCCCGGTCCACCGTGACGGGCTCTCTCTCCCCGGAGCGACAGGTCTGAACCGCCAGCTCCAGGAAGGTCAGCGCCCGGCGGGCATCGCCGTCGGCGGCGGCGGCCATGAGGTCCAGCTCCGACTCGCCGATGGCCACGTCGAGCCCGCCGAAGCCCCGCTCGGCATCGGCCAGGGCCCGCTCCAGCAACCCCCGCAGGTCGGCGGCCTCCAGGGGCTTCAGGACGTAGACCCGACAGCGCGACAGCAGCGCGGCGTTGAGCTCGAAGGAGGGGTTCTCGGTGGTTGCGCCGATGAGGGTGACGGTGCCGTCCTCCACCGCCGGCAGGAAGCCATCGAGCTGCGACTTGTTGAAGCGGTGGACCTCGTCCACGAACAGCACGGCCGGGCGATTGCGCTGGGTCCGTTCCTCGCGGGCGGCGTCGATGGCCGCCCGGATGTCCTTGACCCCGGAGAAGACCGCGGAGATCTGGTGGAAGGCGTAGCCGGTGCGCTCGGCGACAATGCGGGCGAGGGTGGTCTTGCCGGTGCCGGGCGGGCCCCAGAGGATCATGGAATGCAGGCGATCGGCCTCCACCGCCCGGCGCAGGGGCATGCCTGGACCCAGCAAATGGGCCTGGCCAGCGAGCTCCTCCAGGGATCGCGGCCGCAGCCGATCGGCCAGAGGCGGTTCCGGCTCAGGGGCTTCTTGGGATGGGGGCGGATTCTCGCCCATCGATCCCTACCAGGGGGAGTAGCCTATCGTCATCAGGAGGCGGTGGCCGCTGGTCTCGTGCTCGCCGTCGAACTCCGAGATGCGGGCACCGTTCACGTCCTTGGATCCGGTGACGGAAAAGGCGTAGGCGAAGGAGAGGCGCAGGGGATCGGTATCCCAGGTGCCGCCGAGGTGGATGGAGTGGCGATCCCCTGTATCCGAGCGGGGATCGAAGGTCCGGCTGTCCTTGGGTCCCTGATCGAAGGAGTAACCGAAGCGCAGCTTGACCAGATCGGACAGGCGGGCGATGGCCCCTAACCGCGCCCCATAGGTGTCCTTCCAGTCCTTGCCGGGGTCTACGCCCCCCAGCCCGTCGTACTGGCTCCACCGGGTATAGATGGCCCCGGCGTGCACGGACCACCACAGGTTGGGGTGCCACTTCCACCCAATGCGGGCCCGGGCCGGCAGCCGGAGGTCGTTATTGGACAGGTTCTTACCGTCCACCTCCAGATCGGCGCCGGTCGTATAGGTGGCCGCCACGGACCAGCCCTCCCGCCAGAACATAATGCCCGCCGTACCTCCTAGGGCATCGCCGCCGCCGGTGCGCCGGATCTCGCCGCCAGAATTGTCCAGGGAGGAGTACTCGAAATCGAGGGTCCGATAATAGTTGGGTCCTGCCGAGATGGCCAGGCCTGGCCGGAGCTTGTAGGCAGCCAGGGGATTGATATTAACCAGATCCAGCTCCGTGCGGGTCGGGGCCCCCGCGGTGGAGAATTCCTGGTCGAAGTCGCTATCCATCCGGAACGGCCGGTTCACCGCCAGCCCCAGCCCCCAGGAGCGGGCCCGTCCCCGGTAGGCCGCGTAGAAATCGTTGACGAAGAAGGACCCGGGCGACGAGGAGGCCCCTGGGGCGTCAAGGCCGCCCCAGCGCCGGCCCAGGGTGCCTTCGAAATCCAATCCCTCCCGGAAGGCCAGGGCGGAGGGGTTGTAGGCCATGCTGGAGAGGTGCTCCGCATCGGCGGCCAAAGCATTGCCCACCCCGAGACCGGCGGAGGAGAGGTCGAAACGCTGAAAGCCTACTGCACTGCTCTGGGGGCTCCATCCCAACAGGCCAGCAATGGCCAATGCCAAGATCCACCCGGGCACAGGGTGGTTCGCTCGCTGTGGCATGAGGATCCTTTAGGGGTTGTAGCCACCGCCGCGGAGGACATCGGTCCCGGCGGGGGGCTCGAATTGGAAGCGGTCATTGTCCAGCGTCGGATTCAACCGGATTCGGGAGAAAACGATGCGGCTGCGATTACCGAAGGCATCGGTGAACTCGAAGCGGCGTACCCTTGCCGGGGACTCGGCCACGCCGAGCCGGGCCTTCCGGAAGCCCGCCTCACCCGGCTCCCGCGGCTCCAGGACGACCCAGGCGAGCTGGCCCTGGCTCTCCCCCTCCCGGACGCGGAAGTGGCGCTCCAGGTCGCCGCCGCCCGCCAGTACCTGGCTCGGGGTATGGCCTAGTCCCGTAGCGAAATCGCGGACCGTCATCTGCTCCATCTCGGGATCGAAGAACTTCACCGTTTCCCCGTCGGCCACGATGAGCTGCCGGTGGGGCTTTCGGTAGTCCCACCGGAACCGATCCGGGCGCCGGATCCAGACCTTGCCGCGGCTGCGCTCCTGGACCGCCCCTTCGGGGCCCAGGACCCGCTGCTCGAATTCGGCCTGCAGGCTCTGAACCTCCCGATAGAAGGCCTCCAGGCGATCGGTGGCCTCACCCGCCACGGCGGATTGCCAGGGGAGCAACAGAGCAAGCGACAGGATGAACAGCGAAAACGGCGACCGGGCAGGGGTTAGCGGGTGCACAAGGGCCATCCCGAGTCGGTGTTGGGGTCGAGCCACCCGGCTCAGCCTTCGGCGGGCGGGCTCGCCAGGACCTCGCGGCTGCCGTTGGCCTGTTGGGGCCCCACGACGCCGGCCGCCTCCATGGCGTCGATCAGGCGGGCAGCCCGATTGTAGCCCACGCGCAGGCGCCTTTGCACATTGGAGATGGAGGCCCGCCGGGATTCGGTCACGATGCGAACCGCTTGGTCGTACAGGGGGTCGGACTCCGCCGAGCCCTCCCCTTCCTCCTCGGGAACGGTTCCCGCCTCGTCCCGCTCGGCCAGGACCTCCTGGTTGTACTCGGGAGCCCCAACGGCCTTGAGGTGGCTGACCACCCGCTCCACCTCGTGGTCCTCCACCAGGGCCCCGTGCACACGGCGCGGGGTGCTGTAGGAGGCCGGGTAGAACAGCATATCGCCGCGGCCCAGGAGCTGCTCGGCGCCCCCCTGATCCAGGATGGTCCGGCTGTCCACCCGCTGGTTGACCTGGAAGGCGATGCGGGCCGGGATATTGGCCTTGATCAGCCCCGTCAGGACGTCCACCGAGGGCCGCTGGGTGGCCAGGATCAAATGGATCCCCGCTGCCCGGGCCTTTTGGGCCAATCGGGTGATGGACTCCTCGACTTGCTTGCCCGCCACCATCATGAGATCGGCCAGCTCGTCCACCACCACCACCAGCCACGGCTCGGCCTCCAGCTCGGGCCCGTCGTGGATGCCGTCGGGCGAGGGTCCTACCAGGGGTTGGCCCGCTTCCCGGGCGGCCCGCACCTGGCGATTGTAGCCCGCCAGGGAGCGCACCCCCAGGTGGGCCATCAGCTGGAAGCGCCGGTCCATCTCGGCCAGGCACCACTTGAAGGCATTGGCGGCATCGCCCATGTCCGTGACCACCGGGGCCAGGAGGTGGGGGATGCCGTCGTAGACGGACAGCTCCAGCATCTTGGGATCCACCAGGATCAATCGGACCTGATCCGGGGGCGCCTTGTAGAGCAGGGACAGGAGCATGGCGTTGATTCCCACCGACTTCCCGGCGCCGGTGGTACCTGCGATCAAAAAGTGGGGCAGCGATGTCAGGTCGGTAACCACCGGCTCGCCCGAGATGTCGGCGCCGAGGGCCAGGGTCACGGGCGAATCCGCCTCCTGGAAGGCGGGTGATCCGAGCAGCTCGCGGAGCCGCACGGCCTCCCGGCGGGCCCTGGGCACCTCCAGCCCGATGACCGGCTTGCCCGGGACGTTCTCCACCACGCGGACGCTGTGGACCGATAAACTCCGGGCCAGGTCCTTGGCTAGATTGGACACCTTGCTGACCTTGGTCCCGGGCGCCGGCTCCAGCTCGAAGCGGGTCACCACCGGTCCGGAATGGTGCTCTACCACTTGGGCGGTTACACCGAAATCGGCCAGGCGGCTCTCCACCAGCCGCGCCTGTTTCTCCAAACCTTCCTCCGCTCGGGATCCGGCCTTGCGCTCACCGCGATCCAGCAGCTCCAGGGGAGGTAGGGAGGAGTCCGCAGGGGATTCGGCGCGGCCCGGCTTCTTGGCCTTCGACTTCTCGGCTTTGGTACGGCTTCGCCCGGAATTGCCCGGCGGACGAGGAGACGCCTCTACCGGGGCCTCCGGGGCCTCGGTCTCGGGATCCGGCCGGAATTCGGCAATCCCGTTTTGCTCAGGGAGAGGCGGGGTCTTTGTCCTGGATCCGGCCTTGCCCCGGGACAGGGGACGCAGACGAGGAAGACGGGGAAGGGGGGGCAATGAGAAGCCGGAAGCGAGCCGGGAGCCCAGTACCCGCAGATGGCCCCCAAACCAGCGCAGCCCGAGCACCACCGCCCGGCCGAGGAGCTCCAGGAGGGCCAACCAGGACCGCCCGGTCGCAACAATCAGGCCGGCGAGGAGCGCACCGGTCAGGGCCAGACCCGTCCCCGCCGGATGGAGATAGGGCACCAGAGCACGGGCGATAAGGTGCCCCGCTATGCCTCCGCTGCCCGTCGCGTCCAACCAGGGGGGCTCGGGGAGAGGGACCAAAGCCAGCAATCCGAGGACGGCCAGAAAGGCCAGCCCCAACCCCAGCCAGCGGGCCAGCCCCCGCCACGGGCCCCAACCCCCGTGGAGGTGGGCGAGACCCTCCAGCGCGGCCCCGGCGACCAGGAAATAGGCCCCCAGACCGAAGAAGCGCAACAAAAGATCGGCCAGATAGGCCCCTACCGGACCGGCGGCGTTCTCAATCTGGCCGGTGGCCGCCACCGACCAGCTGGGATCGCTCGGGTGGTAGGTAGCTAGGGCCAGCAGCACCAGCCCGGTAGCAACCAGGAGCAGGAGGGCGGCAATCTCGCGGGGCAGGGAGGCGCGCATGTCCACCTAGACCGAAGAGGGACGAGCAGGGTTCCCGGGGAGGCGGACAGGAAAGGGCCCCGGGAAGCGGACAGGAGACGGCTCAGGCGTAGAGATGCTCGAGGCGCCCCCGGATCTCCTCGATCAG
>JAHEOG010000055.1 GCA_018609925.1 Gammaproteobacteria bacterium | reverse complement strand
CGCTTTCCGAATCCGAGGCCTCGGTGGCGGTGGGTCGGGGCGGGGTCTCGGAAGGGGCGTTGCCTTCCCGGAAGACCTCGAACAGGGTCTCTTCGCTCCAGGGGGCCGCGAGCTTGCCCGTCTCGGCATCGATGCGGACGGTCACCAGCCCGCCGGGGCGGTCGAAGGAGGGCTCGGGGCTTTCTTGCAAGGCCCAATCCATGAAATCCACCCAGATGGGGGCGGCTGCCCGGGAGCCCGTCTCCTGAGCCCCCAGGGTTTGGGGCTGGTCGTAACCCACATAGACCCCGGCCACCAAATCCGGGGTAAAGCCGAGGAACCAGGCGTCGCGCTGGTTGTTGGAGGTTCCGGTCTTACCGGCTACGGGGACCCCCAGGCGCTTGGCCCGCCACCCGGTGCCCCGCTGAACTACCCCCTGCAGGAGGCTCACCATCTGGTAGTTCACCTGGGGGGAGAGGACCCGCTCGGCCTGGAACCTCGGATGGAAACGGGCCTCCGGGTGGCGGTCCAGGGTGTCGCTGTCCGGCTGGCGGGGATTCCCGGCGCGGTGGCAGCGAACGCAGCCGGAGCGGGCGATCCGGCGGGTCAGAGGCCGCCCCCCGCGATCCTCGGAGCGCTCGATCAGGATCGGGTCCACCCGCAGGCCCCCGTTGGCGAAGACGGCGAAGCCCCGGACCATCTGGATCGGGGGCAAAGAGCCCGCCCCCAGGGACAGGGACAGATTGCGGGGCAGGCGCTGCGGATCGAACCCGAACCGGGAGGCGAGGCGGATGGTGGGGTCCACTCCCAGCTCCCGCAGGAGCCGGATGGTGACCAGGTTGCGGGAATTCTCCAGACCGGCCCGGAGCCGAGTGGGGCCGTGGAAGGTCTGGGAGTAGTTCTCCGGGCGCCAGCGGGTCTCCAGGGCCTCGTCCTCGAAGACAATGGGGGCGTCGTTGATCAGGGTAGTAGGGGTGAGGCCCTGATCCAGGGCGGTCGCGTAGATGAAGGGCTTGAAGGCGGAGCCCGGCTGCCGCCGGGCCTGGACGGCACGGTTGTAGTCGGAAGAGCCTGGGTCGAATCCTCCGACCAGGGCCCGGATCCGTCCGGATTGAGGCTCCATGGCCACCAGGGCGGCCTGGACCCGGGGCACCTGGGAGAGGAACCAGGGTCCGTCGGGGCGCTTTTCCAGCCGAATGACGTCCCCGGGAGTCAGGACATCGGGGGCCTTTTCCGGCTGGGGTCCCCGCCGTTCGGGAGTCTTGTAGGGTCGTGCCCAGCTCATTCCCTGCCACGGCAGGGTGATGACCCGGCCGTCCGCTAACAGGACCCGGGCCCTCTTGGCCGGCTGGGCTGTTTCCGAGGGCTCCTCCGGGCCGAAGCGCAGGACGATCCCCACCTGGAGCGGACCCTGTTGCTCGAAGGAGGCCAGTCGGCCGAGCAGGACCTCATGGAGATCGGGTCCCTCTGCATTCCCTTGAAGGCGCTTCCGGATCGGCTCCAGCTCCACGTGGGCCTCGGGGCCCCGGTAGCCGTGCCGGTAGGTGTAGTCCAGTAGCCCCTCCTGGACGGCCCGACGGGCCTGCGCCTGCGCCTCCGGGTCAATCCCGGTGAAGATGCGCAGGCCGTCCTTGTAGGCGCGGTCTTCGCCAAAGCGGTCCACCACACGGCGACGGACCTCCTCGGCCACCAGGGGCATGGGGGTGTCCACGACGGAATGGGTCCCGGTGTGGATGGGCGCCTCACGCGCTTTCGTGGCGGCTTCCCGATCCACCATCCCGAGCTCGGCCATTTGCCGAAGCACGTAATTGCGACGACCCCGGGCGCCGTCCGGGTTGTTCACCGGATTGAAGCGGGAGGGGGCCTTGGGGAGCCCCGCGATCAGGGCGGTCTCGGCGAGGGTCAGCTGGTGCACCGATTTGCCGAAATAGGTGCGGGCGGCGGCTTCGATGCCGTAGGCGCCGTTGCCGAGATAGATCTGATTCAGATACAGGTGCAGGATCTCGGGCTTGGTCAGGCGCTGCTCGATGCGGAAGGCGAGCACCATCTCGCGCAGCTTGCGCATGATAGTCCGCTCCCGGGTCAGGAGGAAGGTCCGCGCCACCTGCTGGGTGATGGTGGAGGCCCCCTGAACCGGCGCCCCGGCCTGGATGTCCGCGATAAGGGCCCGGATGATGCCCTGGATATCGATGCCGGGGTGATCGAAGAAGCTGGCGTCTTCCGCGGCGAGAAAAGCGTTCTTAACCCGTTCGGGGACCGACTCGGGGGCCAGCGGGTAGCGGGTCTCTGCCCCGAATTCCCCGATGATGCTGCCGTCCCGAGCGTGGATCCGCATCGGGGTCTCGGGCTGGTAGTTGGTTAGGGTGGTGATGGGCGGAAGCTGGGCATCGAGCCACAGATAGCCACCAATGGCTGTAACCGAGCCCAAAAGGAAGAAAATTCCTATTCCGATAAAAATGCGTTTAAAGAGCTTTGCCATGGAGTGGTCTTGCCCCCAGGGGTTACTCGGATATCTGGAAAGCGAGCAATCTGGAACGGGTGCTTAGCAAGCGCGGGTTGTTTCCCTTAAGGGTTTTCCCTGATATAAAGGTCGCGACCGAATAATAGCAAAAGCCTTTCCTCGGCTAAGCGCTTCTTCATGGCCAAGCTTTACAACAAACCTTTATTCGGACTGGATCTCTCCACCACCGCGGTCAAGGCGGTGGACATGGAGCGCCGTCGGCGCCGGTATCGCCTGAAGGGCTTCGCTGTGGAGCCGATCCCCTCCGAGGCCATAAGCGACCAGGCGGTGGTGGATACCGAAGCGGTTGCGGGCGCCATCGCCCGGGCTCGCAAGGGCGCTCGGACGCGCCAAAGGTACGTGGCGGCCAGCGTGGCTGGGGCAGCCGTTATCACCAAGAAGATCACCATCCCCGCCGGATTGGACGAGTACCAGCAGCAGACCCAGGTGGAGCTGGAGGCCGAGCACCACCTTCCCACCGGAATAGAGTCCATGTATCTGGACTTCCAGGTGCTGGGGCCCGATCCCAATGACGAGGCCAATCAGGTGGAGGCTCTGCTCGTGGCCTGCAAGCGGGATGTGGTGGATGGTTACCTCCAGGCCATCGAGCAGGCCGGCCTCAAGGCTTCGGTCATCGACGTGGACCCCTTCGCGGTGGAGAACGCCTACGAGGTCAGCGCCCCTTCCGATTACCTGGACCGGACGGTGGCCCTGCTCAATATCGGAGCCGAGGTTACCAATATCAATGTCCTCCATCAGGGCCAATCCCTGTTCACGCGGGACCACTTCTACGGCGGCAGCCAACTGGTGGACTCCCTGTCCGAGTCCTACGGGTGGGAGCCCGCCCAGGCCGAGCAGCACCTGATTCGGGGGGAGCTTCCCGAGGACGCCGGTCAGCGGGTGATCGAGCCGTTCTTGCAGAACCTGGCTGTGGAAATGGGCCGGAGTCTGGATTTCTACGCTTCCAACCACCCGGACCAAGCGGTGGACTGGGTGGTCCTTTCGGGGGGCTGCGCGCTCCTTCCGGGGATTACTCAAGCCATGGAGGACCAGCTGGGCTTTGAGGTTACCATCGCCAATCCCTTTGCGGGGATCGGACTGAATCGCGGAGTGGACCGAGGGAACCTCAGCGCCCAGGCGCCTCGTCTTATGGTGGCAACCGGGCTGGCCCTGCGGAGCTTCGACCCGTGATTCGCGTTAACCTCCTTCCGTACCGGGAAGTCCGCCACAAGGCCCAGATTCGGCGGGATGGGATTGGGGCCGGCCTGTTCCTGGTGCTGGTGGTGGGGCTGCTGGGTGCCGCTTACCTCCATATGCAGCGGGAAGAGGAGCGGCAGCGGCAGCGAGTGGAATACATGGAAACGGCCATGCAGAAGATCAACGACCAGCTCCAGGAGGTCCAGGACATCAAGGAGCAGCGGAAGCAGCTCCTCCAAAAGCTGGAGGTGGTCGAGGAGCTCCAGGACGGCCGGAGCCTGCCGGTGGATCTCCTGCAGACGCTGGGGCAGGCCGTGCCCAAGGAGGTCTCGCTCAACACGGTCGCCCAGGGCGACAACGGGCTCGATCTAAAGGGCTCCGCCCGCTCCAACAGCGATATCTCCAGCTTCATGCGTCGGCTGGAGGCCTCCCCCCTCTACCGGGATCCCGATTTGAAGGTGATCACCAATGAGCAGCAGAACGGGCAGACCGTGAAGTCCTTCGAGCTGGCGGTGACCCTGGTGAAAGGGGCCCAGGCCGAGACCGGTTCGGAAGCGGACAGCACAGGCTCGGGGGAGGGCTAGGAAGTGGATGTCGATCTCAGGGATATCAATCTCGATGCCATCCTGCGCGCCCCGGATTGGGCCAAGGCAGTGACCTTGTTGGTCATCGCCGCCCTGCTTGCCGGAGGCTTCTGGTGGTTCTTCTACCAGCCCCATACCGAGCGGGTCGCCGAGATGGAGCAACGGGTCTCGAGCCTTGAAACCCAGTACCAGCGCAAGAAGCGTCAGGTGGCTAACCTCCCTGCCCTCCGGGAGCAGTACGAGCAGCTCCAGCAGCGGATGGACCAGGCCCTGGAGCAGCTCCCCGACCGCACAGAGGTGGCTAGCCTGTTGGTGGAGGTGACCCGGGCCGGCCGCTCGGAAGGTCTGACCTTCGAGCTCTTCCGCCCGCAGCAGGAGGAGCCTCGGGAGTTCTACGCCGAGCTTCCCGTGGAGGTGGAGGTGTCGGGCTCCTTCAACGCCATCGGTCGATTCCTGGCGGCTACGGCCTCCCTGCCTCGCATCGTGAATTTCGGCAACATCACCCTTTCCCGCTCGGATGACCAGCTCACCCTGAAGGGACAGGCCCGTACCTACCGTTACCTGGGCGAGACCGCGAGCGACAATGGAGGGGACGCGTGAAGCGGGTGGCGGCCTGGGCCGGTCTGGCTCTGATCCTGGCGGGATGTGGCCAGGGACAGGAGGATCCCGTGGCGGATCTTCGGCGGATGGTAGAGCGTCCCGCCCCGCCACCCGATGACGAGGCCGTGGGAGAGCTCCCGCAGCCGGTGGAGCCCACTCGGGTGACCTTCGAGGCTTTGCCGCGCTCGCCGTTCTCGTCGATTCCCTCCTTGCAGCCGGCCGAGGAGGAAACCGAGTACACCGGCCCCAAGCCCGATCCGGACCGGGAGCCTGGGCCGCTGGAGGAATTTGCCCTCGGCTCCCTGAAGCTGGTCGGTACCATGAACCTGCCGAATCAGGGCTGGCGAGCCTACGTCCAGGCCCCCGACGGGGTGGTCTATACGGTGACGTCGGGGGAGTACATGGGCCAGCAGTACGGTCGCGTCGAGGAGATCGGGCCCGACGGGGTCGTGCTGCGCGAACTGATCGCTCGCGGAGAAGGGCGCTGGGAGCCCCAGCGCCGCACCGTGGAGGTCGATTCCACAGGGGGATAACATGTCATTCGGGTGCAAGCTTCGCCTGACCGGACTGCTGGCCCTGGGCCTCCTTCTCCAGGCTGTGGCCGTGGGGGCCTCGGCTCAGGCCACCCGCGTGGAGAACGTAAAGGTTGTCTCCCAGGGTGAGATCACTGGTCTCCTGATCGCTGCAGACGGGGAGCTGGAGTACCGGGTCATGACCCAGGAGGAGCCTCCCCGGGTGCTGATCCAGCTCCCCGGAGGCCAGTTGTCCCCCGACGAGCTCCCGGAAGCCTCTGAATACGACCTGATCCGAAAGCTGCGCCATCACCCCGGCAATGGCGGCCCGCCCCACCTGGAACTGGGGCTGGCCCGGGCCGTCAACGCCTCCGCCAGCCGCCAAGGCAATGCCCTGCGCGTTCTCCTGGAGCCGCGGGCCCAAGCCACCCCCGCGGCCAATCCGGCGGCGGGCAATGCCGACAATCCGGCCACGGGGCCGGCCCGGATACAGGACTTCTCCCTCGCCCGGAACAATGGCGAGAGCCAGCTGGAGCTGGCCATCGAGGGCGACCCCGAGCGCTTCCAGTCCTTCCAGCTGGAGGAGCCGCCCCGGGTCGTGGTCGATCTATACGGAACGGGGCTCGGCCTCGATCGGGCCGAGCACAAGTTGGACCATCCCTTCGTCGACCGCCTTCGCTTCGGAGAGACTGGCGACCGGACTCGCGTGGTCCTCGATCTCCGCGGGCGGGTGACCCACGCCGTGGAGCCCACCAGCCAGGGCCTGCGGGTCTCCCTGACCCGACCCAGCGCCGAGGAAGGGGTGCGCCGAGTAGAGGATGTGGACTTTACCACGGGGTCCGAGGAGGACATGGCCCGGCTGACCCTGGACATGGACCGTACTGGCGCCGAGGTCCAGGTGCGGCGGGAGCAGGACCGGGTGGTTATGGACCTACCCCGGACTGAGCTGCCCGAGCGCTTGCAGAAGCGCCTAATGGTGACCGACTTCGGGACCGTGGTGGACACCGTGGATCTCTACCAAAGGGACGATTCGGTCCGGGTGGTGGCCTCGGGCGACGGGCCCTTGCGTCCGCGGACCTACCAGGTCGAGGATCGCCTGGTCCTGGATGTCGCCAAGCAGGAGCCCCAACAGGCCGCCCGGGGGCCCTCCGCGGTGGGCGAGCCCTACAAGGGCGAGAAGCTGAGCCTGAACTTCCAGGACATCCAGGTCCGCCAGGCCCTTCAGATCCTGGCCGAGTTCGCCGATCTCAATATCATCGCCAGCGAGAGCGTGGGCGGGACCCTGACCCTGCGGTTACAGGACGTGCCGTGGGACCAGGCCCTCGATCTGATCCTGGACAGCCAGGGCCTGGGCATGGAGCGCCAGGGCAATGTGATTCGCGTGGCGCCGCGCTCCGAGCTCCAGCAGCAGCGGGAGCAACAGCTCAAGGCCGAGCTCCAGAAGCAGCAGCTGGTGCCCCTGCAGACGGAGATCGTACAGGTGAACTACGCCAAGGCCGCGGAGATGAAATCCCTGCTGGAGTCCCAGGCCGGTGGTGGGGACGGGCCCGGGCAGGCCGGCATGCTCTCGGAGCGGGGCTCCATCAGCGTCGATGCCCGGACCAACACCCTCCTGGTCCGTGACACCCCCTCCCAGATCCGCAAGATCCGAAACCTAGTGGAGGAGCTGGATCGTCCCTCCGAGCAGGTCATGATCGAGGCCCGGATCGTGAATATCAATACGGATTACGAGCGTAATCTGGGCATTCGGTGGGGGGGGTTAACCGGAAATACCAACCAGGTGTCGGGAACGTTAGCCGGTGCCCAGGGAGGTACCCCTGGCCTCGCGGTTGACCTGCCGGCGGCGGGGGCTGCGGGTGGTGGTCCTGCCACCCTGGGCGCCCGTATTGGTGGCATCGCCAACGACACGACCCTGGACCTGGAGCTCTCCGCCATCGAGGCGGAGGGCGAGGGCAAGATCATCTCCAGTCCGCGTGTGGTCACTGCGAACCAGCAGGAAGCGCTCATCGAGCGGGGTACCGAGATCCCCTTCCAGGAGGCCACCTCCTCGGGCGCCACCAACATCCAGTTCGAAGATGCCGTCCTCAGCCTGTCGGTGACCCCGCAGATCACCCCGGACGGCCGTTTGATCATGGACGTCAACGCCACCAATGACACGGTCGGCCAGCAAACCCCGTCCGGTCCGGCCATCGATACCGAGGAGATCGAGACCCAGGTGCTGGTGGATAATGGCGAAACCGTGGTTTTAGGTGGGATCTACAACAAAGACGAGCGCACCGACGAGACCGGGGTGCCCTTCTTCCGCGACATCCCGGGCCTCGGCTGGCTGTTCAAGACCAAGAGCGTCACTGAGGAGAAGAGCGAGCTGCTGATCTTCCTCACGCCCCGCATCATCGAGGAGGAGCTGGGGGGAGCGGGTGCCGCCGGCCCCGAGGGTGCCTCTCGGATGGAGAGCAACTGACCGAGCCACCTTCTCCAAGAGCGGCCCGGGCTGCGACAATGGCCGGGACCGGCCGGTACCGATCCCGGCCCATTACTTTGTGAGGCCCCCTTGCCATCGCCCAAGCTCTTCCTGATCGGTCCCATGGGCTCGGGGAAGTCCACCCTGGCCCGCCATCTCGCCCAGCGCCTCGGCTGGCAGGCCCTCGACCTGGATCGGGAGGTCGAGTCCCGGGCCGGGTGCTCCATCAGCGAGCTCTTCGACGAGGAAGGCGAGGTCGGCTTCCGGGACCGGGAGCAGGCCGCGCTGGAGGCCATTGCCCGAGATCCCCGGCCCTTGATCGTGGCCACCGGAGGCGGTGTCGTGGTCCGGGAGGCCAACCGGGAGCTCCTGCGGCAGATGGGGTGGACCGTATACCTGCGGGCTTCCGTTGAAACCTTGCTCGAGCGAGTGGGACGGATATCCGGGCGGCCCTTGCTCCAGGAAGGCGATCCCCGGGCCCGGTTGCAGGCCCTGATGGCCGAGCGTGAGCCCTTCTATCGGGAGGCCGACCGGGTCCTGGAGACCGCCGACCGGGACCCGGAGGACCTGGCCAGGGAGCTGGCCGAGTGGCTGGCCTCTCTTAACTCCGTGTCACCGGAGGGCGAGCAATGAGGACCGTGACCGTTGCCCTCGGGGAACGAGAGTATCCGGTCCGGATCGGGTCCCAACTGATCGGCCAAGGGGGAGGAATTGCCGAGATCCTGCCGGCTCCTCGGGCGGTGATCGTTACCAACGAGACGGTAGGCCCCCTCTATGGGGAGGCGCTGCCAGCTGGCCTTGCCGGGGCCGGGGTGGAGGTGCTCGGGGTGGTCCAGCTCCCCGATGGGGAGGAGCACAAGGACCTGACCACCCTGGCGCGTGTCTACGATGAGCTGCTCGGGGCCCGCGCTGATCGCAAGACCGCCATGGTGGCCTTGGGCGGGGGCGTGATCGGCGACCTGGCCGGGTTCGCCGCGGCCACCTACCAGCGCGGGGTGCCCTTGGTGCAGGTTCCCACCACCCTGCTGGCCCAGGTGGACGCCGCCGTCGGGGGCAAGACGGGGGTCAATCATCCCCAGGGCAAGAATCTGATCGGGGCCTTCTATCAGCCGCGCGCGGTGATCGCCGATACCGATACCCTGGATACCCTCCCGGACCGGGAGCTGCGGGCGGGACTCGCCGAGGTCATCAAGTACGGCCTGATCCGGGACCCGGATTTCTTCGAATACCTGGAAGGAACCGCCGAATCGGTGCTGGCGCGGGACCGGGAGGCGCTGGGCCAGGCCATCCACAGGTCCTGCCAGAACAAGGCCGATGTGGTCGCCGCCGACGAGCGCGAAGCGGACCAGCGGGCCCTGCTCAACCTGGGACACACCTTCGCCCACGCCATCGAGACCGGAACCGGCTATACCACCTGGCTCCACGGCGAGGCCGTTGCCGCGGGAATGGTCATGGCGGCGGAGGCCTCCCATCGGTTGGGCCTCCTCTGCGGTGACGACCGGGAGCGGATCCGGACCCTGATCGGCCGCTGCGACCTGCCGGTGACCGGGCCCCCGGAGCTATCGATGGGCGATTACCTCCGGATCATGGGGGTGGATAAGAAGGCGGACGCGGGCCGGGTTCGCTACGTGCTCATGGCGGGCATCGGTGGGGCCTTCGTTACCGGTGACGTGCCGGAGGAAGTTATCCGGGAGGCCATCGAGGCGTGTCGATAGATCCGGTGATCGCCTCGGGAGGCTCAGGGCACCCATGGCTCAGCTAGGCCACCGCCTGGAAGGGGATCTCGCTGCCTTCGCGTCCTCGGCGGCGGAAAGCCGCGGGCGACGTCATCCGGAAGAGCCTCCCAGGAACCGGACCCCCTTCCAGCGGGACCGCGATCGGATCATCCATTCCACTGCCTTTCGGCGCCTGGAGTACAAGACCCAGGTCTTCGTGAACCACGAGGGGGACCACTACCGGACCCGGCTCACCCATTCGCTGGAGGTGGCCCAGATTGCCCGGTCCGTTGCCCGCGTGCTGGGGGCTAACGAGGACCTGGTGGAGGCCATTGCCCTCGCCCACGATCTCGGTCACACCCCCTTCGGACATGCCGGGCAAAGCGCCTTGGACTGGTGCATGGGCGAGCTCGGCGGGTTCGAGCACAACCTCCAGTCCCTGCGCGTGGTGGAGCAGCTTGAGCAGCGCTACGCCGAATTCGACGGCCTCAACCTGACCTTTGAGGCACGCGAGGGGATCCTCAAGCGCTGCTCCCCCGGAAAGGCCCGGGAGCTGGGGGATCTCGGACAGCGCTTCCGGGAGGGGACTCAGGCGGGTGTGGAGGCCCAGATCGCCAACACCGCGGACGAGATCGCCTACAATAACCACGACATCGATGATGGGCTGCGCTCGGGATTGGTGACCCTGGACCGGATTCGGGAGGAGGTCCCGCTGTTCGGCCAGGTCTTCGACGAGGTCCGCTCCCTCTATCCCGAGAGCGGCAGCGGCAGGCGGGCCGTCCATGAGACCATCCGGCGGTTGATCGATCGTCAGATCTCCGATCTGGTGACTACCACCCGGTCCCGTCTGGAGGGCCTGGGCTGCCGGAGCAGCGACGATGTTCGCGCCGCCGGGGAGCCGGTGGTGGCCTTTTCGCAGGAGATGGCCGAGGCCAACCGAGGTCTGAAGGAGCTCCTCCACCGGGAGCTGTACCGCCATTTCCGGGTGCTGCGCATGGCCATGAAGGGGTCCCGGGTCATCCAAGGGCTCTGGGAGGCCTTCATGGAAAACCCGGGCATCCTGCCGACGGAATTCCGCCAGCGGGTGGAGCGCACCGAGGCCGAGCGAGGCGAAGCCGGTCGCGCCCAGGTGGTGGCCGATTATATCGCCGGAATGACCGACCGCTACGCGATTCGGGAGCACGAGCGCATCTTTGACCCCTACTCGCGCCCGTAGACCGAAGGCCAGGGGCCATCGATGCTAAGCTATCCTGGGAGACCGAAAAGCCTCGCCCCAGCCCACCCTTCCGAAGGCTTGCGCCGATGATCCAGGACTTCCTTGGCGGTGTCGGAGGTGGCCTGCTTGTCCTCCTCGGGCTCGCTTTCTTCGCTCTATTTGCCCTTTGGGTCAGCCTACCGGTACTGGTGCTGAGGCTGGTTCAGACGAATCGGGTCTTGACGGAGGAGGTGCGGCAATTGCGCGATGCCTGCGAGAAGGGGAAAGGGGGCGATCCCTCTGCTGCGGCCGATAAGGAGGGCCCCGATGGAGAAGGACGGCAACCACCGGGATAAAGCGCTGTCCCGCAAGAACGCTCGTTATCAGGCCTTGCTTGAGCGTCATCAGGGCCTGGATGATCAGATCGATCAGATCGAGGAGGGTCGTGACCACATGGAGGATCTGGAGCTAAGTCGGCTCAAGCGGGAGCGCCTTTATCTGAAGCAGCAGATCGAATTCCTGCGATACCAGATGCAGACGGAAAGCGGATAACCAACCTCCCCGGCTGTTCCGATGGGCCCGGCCCCGGCGGTGGATCCCATCCGGGGGCGGTAGGCCGTCAAGTATGGGAAGCCGCCTAAGACATCCCCACTTTGTTCAGGAATGGCATGATCCGATCCGCCAATGACACCTTCCTTCGCGCCTGCTTCCGGGAGCCCACCCCGCATACCCCGGTATGGCTGATGCGGCAGGCGGGGCGCTACCTGCCGGAGTACCGCCGCGTCCGGGAGCAGGCAGGGGACTTCCTGGGTCTGTGCCAGGACCCGGACTTGGCGGCGCAGGTGACCGTCCAGCCGGTGGACCGGCTCGGCCTCGACGCCGCCATCCTCTTCTCCGATATCCTGACCATCCCCGACGCCATGGACTGCGGTCTGCGGTTCGTGGAGGGCCAGGGCCCCGTCCTGGATCGCCCGATCCGCAGCCCGGGGGATGTGGAGCGGCTTCCGATCCCGGATCCCGGCGCCGAGCTGCGCTATGTCCCCGATGCGGTGGCGGCCTCCCGGCGTGCCCTGGATAACCGGGTGCCTCTGATCGGCTTCGCCGGCTCGCCCTGGACCCTGGCCACCTACATGGTGGAAGGGGGGAGCTCCAAGACCTTCGGGACGATCAAACGGCTCGCCCTGGAGGATCCGGATACCCTCCACGGGCTCCTGGACAAGCTTACCCGAGCGGTGATCGCCTACCTGAACGCCCAGATCGAGGCCGGGGCCCAAGCCGTTCAGGTGTTCGACACCTGGGGCGGGGTCCTGGCCTCGCGGGCCTTCCGAGAGCTGGACCTGCCTTACCTGAGACGGGTAATCAGCGGGCTCCGGACCACCTGGGACGGGACCCGGGTCCCGAAGATCCTGTTTACCAAGGGCGGCAATGGCTGGCTGGAGGACCTTGCCGATACCGGCGTCGAGGTCGTGGGCCTGGACTGGCAGACGGAGCCCCGTCAGGCCGGGCGCCGGATCGGGGATCGGGTCGCCCTTCAGGGCAATCTGGATCCGGCGGTCCTCTACGGACCGCCCGAGCGGATCGAGGGCGAAGTGGCCCGGTTGCTGGATGACTTCGGCTCGGCACCGGGTCACGTTTTCAATCTCGGCCATGGGGTCCATCCCGATACGCCCCCGGAGCATGTCGAGGCCCTGGTGGAAGCGGTGCATCGGCTCAGCAGCCGCCAATAGGCCTCCTGTTTTGCTGCGCCGGCGCCGGCTGGACCCGGACCCGCATTTTGGCTCCGTGTCTGGGCTCTGCAATAATCCTGCGATCCCCGCCAATCAAGGGACGGCCCCTTGAAGGCATTCCTCCTGCGCACCGCGGCCCTGTTCCTCCTGTGGCTTCTGCTGTCCGGGGAGTCCAAGGGCCTGCTTTTGGGAGCGGGACTCCTCTCCGCCCTGCTCGTCGCCTGGATCACCCGGCGCATGGACCTAGTGGACGGCGAGGGCAAGGGGCTGGTTCCCGGGTGGGGCGTCCTGGCCTACTGGCCGTGGCTGGCTTGGCAGGTGGTGCTGTCGAACCTGGACGTCGCCTGGCGGGTCCTCCATCCTCGGCTGCCCATCCATCCCCGTGTGCTGCGGATCCCGGCCAGCCAGCATACCGATCTGGGGCGGGTGACCTTCGCCAACAGCATCACCCTCACCCCGGGCACCGTATCCATGGACATCCGCGGGGATGAGATCGAGGTCCACGCCTTGTCTCAAGAGGCGGAGGAGGGCCTGCGCTCGGGGGAGATGGACCGCAGGGTCTGCGCCATGGAGCCCAAGGCCCGATGATCACCGCCGGTCTAGCCGCCGTAATCCTTACCATGGTGCTGGCCCTTGTCCGGGCCCTGCTCGGACCGTCCCTGTACGACCGGATCCTGGCGGTTAACCTCTTCGGGACCAAGACGGTACTGCTCATCGCCCTGCTCAGCTTCCTAGACCCGGACGTCTTCGGTCAGGGCGCCTTCGGACTGGACGTGGCCCTGGTCTACGCCCTGATCAACTTTGTGGGGATTGTGGCGGTGCTCAAGTTCTTCGAGTACGGGAGCCTAGGGACCGGCCGCCAGGATACGGAGGGGGGACCGTGACCGGGATCCTGGTGGATGGCCTTAGCTGGGGGCTCATCCTGGCCGGAGGTTTGTTCACACTTGTGGGGGGGATCGGCCTCCTCCGGCTTCCGGATTTCTTCACCCGCCTGCACGGCTCGGGGGTCACGGATACCATGGGGGCGGGCCTGATCCTGCTGGGCCTGGCGCTGCAGGCGGGATTCAGCCTGATTACCGTGAAGCTGGTTCTGATCTTCGGCTTTTTCCTCTTGACCACCCCCACGGCCGTCCACGCCCTCGCCAAGGCCGCCCTGCACGGGGGGCTCCGCTCCGAGTATCCGGAAAGGGACCGCGGATGACCGAGCAGTGGGTGGACATCGCCCTGCTGGCCTTCCTGGCGGTGACGGCCGTCGCGCTAATCCGGGTGCGCAATCTGTTCGCGGTGGTCATGCTGTTCGGGCTGTACAGCCTCCTCTCCGCCGGGCTGTTCGTGGTGCTGGATGCCCTCGACGTGGCCCTGACGGAGGCCGCCGTGGGTGCGGGGATCGCCACCTTCCTCATGCTGGGGACCCTGGCCCTGGTGGGTAGCGGGCAAGACCCGCCCCGGCACCGCTCCTGGCTACCCTTGGCGGTGGTAATCGTGACCGGTGCGGCTCTCGTCTACGGAACCCTCGACATGCCCCGGTTCGGGGATCCGGGGGCCCCGGCCCACCGGTACGTTGCGCCCCGGTACCTGGAGACCATGCCGGAGGAGATCGGGATCCCCAACGCGGTCACCGCTGTCCTGGGGAGCTATCGCGGATTCGACACCCTCGGTGAGGTGGTGGTGATCTTCACCGCCGGTGTGGGGATCCTTGCCCTGATCGGGGGCCGCTCGGAGGAGGCGGAGGAATGACCCACCATCTGGTCCTCCACGTCATCGCCAAGCTCCTCATCCCGCCGATCCTCCTGTTCGGGCTCTACGTCCAGTTCCACGGGGAATACAGTCCCGGCGGGGGCTTCCAGGCGGGGGTGATCTTCGCCAGCGCCTTTATCCTCTATGCCCTGATCCACGGGGTGACCAAGACCTATCGGGTGATCTCCGCCGCGCTCCTTCGTCCCCTCGTGGCGGCGGGGCTCCTCCTCTACCTGGGGGTGGGGGTGG